>PXQH01000063.1 GCA_003022125.1 Cyanobacteria bacterium QS_8_64_29
TGAGCGGCGTGCTGATATGCACCAAGCCTTTCTCAAGCTGGGCTGCGCGCTCATCCTGTTCAACCACCTGCAGAAGTTCTGTTAGGCGTTCTAAGTTACGGTTAAATGCTTTTAAAGTTAAGGCCAAGGTTTATCAAGATGCGGAACTTATTGGGTGGATGACATTGCGATTGCAGAGAAAAACGGCTATAAGTACAGGTAATCGTATTTCCAAGCTGGCAAGCAGCAACCGTGCAACTCTGCATCGATTTAGTCGGCACCGAACCCAGTGACCCGCCGGCACTCGCCCAAGACTTAAAGGCTGCTTTCCAGCAAGCGGGCCGAACGCCTGCCGAAGGCGACCTCAAGGTTCTCTCCACTGATAGCGGCGGAGCTCTGAGCGCCTTTATCACCGCTCCATCGGGCTGGTCCTGGCAGCTCCTAGCAGCCCTCCGGTCGGCGGTCGTGCAGTACCTAAAAAACCGCTCTGCCCGGCAAATTGAGCTGACCGGCGGGAACCCCACATGGGCTATAGCGCCATGACTGCCGCAATCGAAAGGAGGCCGCCAGCAGCGGCACTACCGTGACATCCCCCCAAAACCCAAACCAGATCCTGATTGTCGAAGACGAACTCATCCTCGCCAAGCGAGTAGCGCGCCAGCTCGAGCAGCAAGGCTACGGCATTGCCGACATTTGTACCACCGGTCAGGCGGCCTTGGAGCACTTCGAGCGCTGCCAGCCCAATTTGGTCTTGATGGATATTGCCCTTCCGGGCGAGTGGGACGGCATTGAGGCAGCCGCCCGCATTCGCGAGCGCGCTGACATTCCGCTGATCTATCTAACGGCCTATGCCGATGATGCTACCTTGGCCCGGGCCGAAGCCACCGGCGGTGCTTGCGGCTACCTGACCAAGCCCTATCGAGAGTGCGAGCTGCGCACCACGGTCAAAATGGCCTTGACCCAGCACCAGGTGCGGCAACGCGAGCGCACCCAGGCTCAGCAGGCCCATCAAGCTCAACTTGAGGAACTGACCCACGGCGATGGCATCACGGGGCTGCCCAACCAATTGGCGCTGCACGAGCAGTTCGCGCGCTTGCTAGCCGATCGCGGTGAGGGCACAACATTGCCAGTCTTATGCCTGCACCTGGATCGGGGTCGCGCTCTAGAAGCCACTTTTGGCACCGGGACCCAAAACACGCTCACCCAGAACGCTGCCCAACGGTTGCAGGCGCAAGTGAGCGAGCGCGACCTGTTAGCCAGCCTAGGTGAGGGGCAGTTTGCCGTGGTAGTGGGAGATGGCCGGGCCGGCCCAGAGCGCGCCCAGCACCTGCTGGCTTGCCTCAATCGACTAACGGCCCTCGCCGGGCAAGAAGTAGCCCTCACCGCTAGCGCCGGGCTCGCCCACTACCCCGACAACGGCACCCAACTGGACGGGCTGCTCGCCCAAGCCAGCCAAGCCGCCGAGCGCGCCGCCGCCGGCGGCAACCAGTACCGCCACGCCCAGCCCCAGCAAGCCGCCGCCAGCCGCGATCGCCTCGCCCTCGAGACCGCCCTGCGCTACGCCCTCGACCGTCAGCAGTTCCAGCTCCACTACCAACCGCGCATCGCCCTCGCCACCGGCCAAACCGTAGGCGCCGAAGCCCTGCTGCGCTGGCTCCACCCCGAATGGGGCAACATCCCGCCCGGGCGCTTTATCCCCATTGCCGAAGAAACCGGCACCATCCTCGAGATTGGCGAGTGGGTGGCCCGCACCGCCTCCCGGCAGCTGCAAGCCTGGAACCAGCGTCTGCGTCACCCGCTGGCGCTCGCCGTCAACCTCTCGGGGCGCCAGTTCGAGAGCGAGCAGCTAGTCCAGCAGCTCGCCGCGCTGGGCCAGCCGCCGCTGTGCAGCAGCTGGTGGGCGCGGGCTTGCGCATTGCCATTGACGATTTCGGCACGGGCTACTCCTCGCTGAGCTACTTAAAGCAATTCCCGTTTCAAATCCTCAAAATCGACCGCGCCTTCGTCCGGCATGTCGACAGCGACGAGCGCAACGCGGCGATCGTCACCGCCGTTTTGCAGATGGCGCAGCAGTTGCAGCTGCGGGTAGTGGCCGAGGGCGTCGAGACCGAGGCCGAGCGGGCGTTTTTGGCGCACCACGGTTGCCCCGAGGCTCAGGGCTAGTTGTTTGCCCCGGCGCTGTCGGCGGCTGCCTTCGAGCAGCGGTTGGTTGACGAGAACTATAGCAAAGCCAAATGAATCGTGAACGGATAAGTGCGCCTGCATCTAAGAAGCTTAATCCCCAGTTCGAGGGGATCCTAAGGTTTTGCTCGACAGGCTGGCTCCGTTCATGTGCACTCTACGATTGCTATAGATAAGGTCTGCTCCGAACCAGCAGGGCAATTCGAGCGGTTGCCATGGCCCCCGTGCTGCCCCTACCGGCATCCGGCCGTTCGACCAGTGGTGAACTTGCTTGCAGCTAGCGTTGCGCGGAACAGCCGGTCGGCTCGCGGGAACCCCATCGGGTGCGATTGCGTCCTTGGGGGCGGTCCGAGTCGTTCAAAGCCATCTGCTTGCGTGTGATGTCTCTACCTTCTAGCTACGCTGCGGGATCGGTAGCTGCCGCGTTGGGGACGGTGGCGGGGGCAGCTGCTCCCCTGGTTGCGCCAGCGCCTGCTGCCGCCCAGCCCAATTTCCCCGATGTCTCGAGCAATTACTGGGCTCAGCCCTACATTCGGGCCATGGCGGAGCGCGACATTGTTGGCGGCTTCCCGGATGGAACGTTCCGCCCCGACGAGCCAGTAACGCGAGCGCAGTTCGCCGCCATGCTGGAGCAAACTTTCTCCAAAGCCGCCAGTCGCGATCCCGCTCAGTTTCAAGACGTTCCCCAGGACCACTGGGCGCGTCAGGCCATCCGGCAGGCATACGCCACCGGCTTTTTAAGCGGCTACCCCAACAACCGCTTCCGGCCGGGCCAAAGCATTCCCCGCGTTCAGGCCCTGGCCTCCTTAGCCGGCGGCCTCGGCTATGACACGAGCGGTTCTGTCAGCTCAACGCTCGACTACTATACCGATGCCGTTGCCATTCCCGACTGGGCGCGCAACAGCATTGCGGCTGCAACGCAAAATCAGCTCGTTGTCAACCATCCCGATGTCCGCCAACTGCAGCCCAACCAAGCTGCAACGCGCGCCGAGGTAGCAGCCTTTATTTATCAAGCGCTCGTCAGTGCCGGCAAAGCCGAACCGATCAACTCGCGTTACGTGGCGCAGCGCCAAGGCAAAGCCAAAGTCGTTCCGGCGGGGACGACGCTGGCAACGCGGTACGAGCAGGCCGAAACTATTTATCTGGCGCCTCAGGAGCCCAAGCCCGTCCCGGTAACGTTAACCGTGTCGCAAGCCGTCACGAATGATCGCGGCCAAATCCTGATTCCGAGCGGCGCTTCTGTGAAAGGTGAGCTCCGCACCGTCAAGGCCAATGGCCAGCAAGGCGCGCGCTTTGTAGCGCGGCAGCTCGTTTGGGCCAACGGACGGACCGTTTCGCTAGATGCCAGCTCCAACCTCATTACTAGCAAAGAGACAGTCCAACGCGGGGCTAGTGCGGGCGACATCTTGAAGGGGGGAGCTGTCGGTGCCGGAGCAGCCGCTGCCATTACGGCCGTGACGGGCGATAAAGCGATCGCTACCGAAGAGGTCCTAGGCGGTGCCGCCGCCGGTGCGCTAGGTGGCGTTTTTGTCGGTCGGGAGCAGGTCGAGCTAATCGCCATCCAGCCCGATCGGGACTTGGCGCTAACCCTCAAGTCCCCACTGACGGTGCAGTGAGATGGGCTGCGCCGCATCCGCCGAATGACAGCTGCAAGCGAGGTTGCTTTAGGAGGTTTTTGTGCTCGCGCGGTTTGCGATCGCATTGGGTATTGCAACCAGTACTGCCCTTGCCATCCCCCAGGCGGCCAACGCGCAAATCCAGCCCCAACCTTGGATCTCAGTGGGGCGCAAAAATGCTGAGACTAGCTTCTCAGTGGGCGCGCGCTTTTTCAACTTTGGCGCCGAGCTGGGCACGATCGACGGTTCCACTGGTGTCGATTTGATGCGCTTTATCAGTACGCCTGTGGTATCCCCGTACCTCGGATTGGGCTTGTACTCAGATAATGAAAGCGTGGCTTTTTCGGGTGGCGTCCAGATCCGGCCGCACGGCAATTTCTTTTTAGGCGTGGGGTATCACTCCGTTCGCGGGGCCAACGGTCAAGTTGGCATTAAGTTTTGAGCAGACAGGATTGCAGCGTTCGGCAAGCAGCCGCCGGATGATACCAATTCTCGTGGCTTGTGCACTAGATTGCGATCTTCAAAACTCCTTCAATATGGGAGTTATGTCCTTTGGTTAGCGTGCATCCGCTGCTCAAATTGGTATGAGCCGTACGCAAACTGCTTACTTCGACGACCTCCCGCGCCGCCTGCGCTTCGCGATAGCCTTGGCGCAGGCGGCGTTTGGGCGCCACGTCCATTGGGGGTATTGATGGGTCGCTGGCCGACTTTCGGCAAGCCACCGAGGCCCTGACGCAGCGCGTTTGCGAGACTGCCGGCATCCGCGATGGTATGCGCGTTCTCGATGCCGGCTGCGGCCTGGGCGGGATGATCGCCTTTTTGAACGAGCGCCACCGGGACATGGCCCTAACGGGCATTAATGTTGATGCCGAGCAACTCGCTTGGGCGCGCGAGTCGCTGGTTGGGGTGAATGGCAACCGCATCAGTCTGGAGTGGGCCGATGCCTGCAAAGCGAGCTCCCGCATGCCGATGGCAGCTTCGACGCCGTGCTTGCCCTGGAGTGCGCCTTTGCTTTCCCTAGCCGGGCGCGTTTTTTCCAGCAAGCCCGCCGGGTCTTGCGACCGGGGGGAACGCTGGCACTGTGCGATTTTGTGCTTGCGCGCGGTTTTGCTGCGCTCTGGAAGCAGGTGGAGGAGCGCATGCAGCCGGCGATCGCGCGCAGCTACGGGCAGCTCCCGGCCCGGTTCTGCTCGTTGGCCGATTACTGCGAACTGGCTCGCCAAGCGGGGTTTGAGCTTCACCACACCGAAGACATTACGCGCAACACGTTGCCGACGTACTCGGCCATCAACCCACTGCTGCGCCGCAATGGCGATAGTACGACCTATCGCGCCTCGCGGGGACTGGCAGCCATCACTCGGCTGCGGCTGTTGCGCTATGCCATTTTGAGCTGGCAATGGGCTGGCCCGGAAAAGCCAGTCTAGCGACGGCCAACGGCGACAAATTTGACGCCGGCAGCGCTCGGCCGCCATCACTGGGGGAAGCCAACGATCCGTAGGAGCGGCCATGTACGACGTTGCCATCATTGGCGCTGGCCCAGTTGGCCTTGCAACGGCCATTGGCTTGTACGAGCGCGGCGTTACCAACCTCGTTGTTCTCGAGCAGGCGCGGGAGCTGCGCGCTGTCGGCCAGCAAATCGCTCTGCTGCCCAATGGCCTGTGGGCGCTGCACTACCTGAGCCCATCCGCCTTGGAAGCTGTCAGGGCAAATCGCTCGAGCCGCGCGCAGCGGTGGCTGCAAAAAACACCCGACGGCCGCGAGTTCGATTCGTTTTCGCTGCGCGACGAAGATTGGGAGGCGGCCTACGGCATCGGGCGAGTGCCCATGCGTTGGTACGTCCTCCAGCAAACGCTTAAGGACCAGTTGCCCCAAGGAACCCTTTGCTTGGATCGCCGCTGTGTTAGTGTCGCGGAAGCCCCCGACAGCGGTTACGTTCGGGTTAACTGTTGCTCGCGCTCGGAGTAGGCGAGCAATCCCTACGGGCACTGGGATTTTAGCCGCAGCCCCGGATCTGCTGAGGGAGACGGCAGCGGCGAGCCCGTTCCCCCCATCCACACTCAGATCGTACTGGCCACAGATGGAATTGGCTCGCGCGTTCGCCACTCGCTCTACTCCCATTCAGAATACGCCTCCTACGCGCGCCCGGCGTATTCGGGATTTGGGGCGGTGGCTTGCCTGGATTTTGGCGTGCCCGACGAGGTTCTGTCAGTGCTGGATGCGACTTACACGGCTGAGGAGAACGTTGTCGGGATAGCTAACCCCGACAAGATAGCCAACGCTCCCATGCGCGAGAACGCCCGCATGCTGCTATTCCGCCGCTCGGACGGCCGCGCCGGCTACTTGGTCCATGCCCCCATGCCGCTCGCATCGCTACAGGCTAGCGACGGCGCAGGAGCCACGGCGCTGGCTGCCGAGGCTCTAGCCCGGGCGCAATATCCGAGCGTGCTGCAAGCAGGTGGTGCGATCGGCCCCGTCCGAGGGGGTGGTCTCGCGCCCCTACTACATCTATCGAGTTGCAGAGGAGGCTAGTGAGGCCGATCCGCCTTGGGCGTGGCGCCGGGTCGCGCTCGTGGGCGACGCTGCTCACGGCATGCCCCCCTTTCTGGGGCAAGGTGGCAATCAGGGCCTGGAGGATGCAGCGGCTGTGGTGGCAGCGATCGCGCCGCTACTCGCGCGGGGCGACGGCTGTGATAGCAATACAGTGGAAGCAGCCCTGAGGCGTTACGAGCGCTATCGCAAGCACTGGGTGGCGTGGGTGCAGCAGCCCATTGCCCAAAATGCAGTTTTCTGCGCGCCCGAGGCGCGCGAAAGATTCAACCGCAAACTATTCGATTGGGATCTGGCATCAGAATTGGAGGCCGAAGTATTGCAGCCGCGACCGTGAAAGGAGCGGAGCTGCGCAGACCGTGCCGGAGGCTTGCTACCGACTGAGTCCTGCGTCACCCGCTGCCAGCGTGCTCGGCCATCAATTCGCGGCTGCGCTAGCTCGGGAGCCATGCCGCCGTGCATCGCTCGTTGAGCTCACCTGGAAAAGAACGACAGCGACAACCTTGACGCGAGTAGCACTCGGCCGCCATGACTGGGGGGGCCAACAACCCGCAGGGGCGGCCATGTACGACTATTGGCGCCGGTCCAGTCGGCCTTGCAGCGGCTACTGGACTGTATGAGCGCGGCATCACTAACCTAATCGTGCTGGAGCAAGCGCGAGCCTTCCGTCAGGCCGGGCAAAATGTTGACCTTCTCCCCAACGGCCTCCAGGCCTTGCGCTACCTGAGCCGGCAAGCCTACGACAGCGTGAAAGCTGCCGATCTGAGCGATTCGGGGGCCCAGCAAATGCTCAACAAGGATGTCGCCGGTCGAGAACTCTACCGGCTTTCGCTGGCCAATCGGGACTGGGCGGAGGCTTACGGTGAGGGACGTGCCCCCGTCCGCTGGTACGAGCTGCAGCAGGCCCTGCGGGCGTGCCTGCCCGAGGAAGCCGTTCGGCTCGACTTCCGCTGTACTAACCTTGCTGAGGCGCCCACTGGATGCGTCCGCATTGAGGGCATATCGCGCCTAGGGGAAGGCGCGAACCCTTACGCCCATTGGCAGAGCAACGAGGAATCAGACAAGGCGGCTGACGAGCAGGGCGTTTTCACCTCGCCGGTTCGCGCCCGAGTCGCGATCGCGGCTGATGGCATCAACTCTGCAGTCCGGCAGGTTTTGTACGCCGGCACGCCCCACCAAGACTGCGCGCAACCGGCTTACGCTGGCTATGGTGCCGTCGGGTGCCTGGATATCGGCCAGCTATCGGATGAGCTGCTGGCCCAGCTAGACGAGCACTACACGCACGACGCCAGGCTGCTAACCGTCTTCAACCCCGAGCATGAGGACGGCGCGCGCGATGCTAGTGCGCCGCCCGGACGGTCGCGCCGGGTTCTACATCCACCTTCCTTTGCTGTTTGACGCGCTCCAGAGCCCGGCAGAAGCGCTCGAGCGTACCGCACAGGGACTAGCCGAAGCAGAGTTCCCCGGGCCATTGCAGCAGCTGGTGCGGCAAGCGCCTGCGGACAGTCTCATCAAGCGGCGCTACTACGTTCATTGGGCGACAGCCCCGGAAACGGGAGTGCAGCCACCCTGGCACTTAGGGCGCAAGATGCTGATTGGCGATGCCGCCCACGGTATGCCGCCATTTCTCGCCCAGGGGACCAATCAAGGGTTTGAGGATGCTGCCACCATCGCGACGGCCCTTGCCGCTCTCGAACGCTGGGACGATGGCGCGATGGGGCGATCGCTCAAGCCTTCCGCCAGGTGGAGCAGTTTCGCCGCCCTTGGGTTGACTGGATCCAGCGGATGGCACTTCGGCACGTTGCCTTCCGCTCGGCGACCGAACGCGAGCGGTACTGCCAAACGGTTTTTGGCCGAGACCTTGCCAGCGAGTTGGCCGACGCAATCGACGCTCGAATCCCTGCACGATCGGAAACAAGGCGCTAAAAAACGGCAAGAAAATTCGCTTGGGATTGCCTTACAGCTCGCCGGTTGTTGCAAGGCTTAACTGCGCGCTTGGATGGGGTGGGCGATTCCTGCAAGAACTCCCAACTAGTTGGTTTGGCAAGTCAAAGGGATGGTAAAGACATCGCTTTCGTAAGAGGCGATTGGGGACTCTAGAGCTTCTTTGCCATTAGTGACTGTTTCTTCGTGCTGCCCCCGATTGAACGACTTGCCCTGCCTAGCATTGCTGGCGTCTAGCGGGATCGCGCAGCAAGTCGCTCGCTTGCCCGGCCACTGGCACTATTGCCGATCGCGGCGGCGGCGGCGCCGATCGCGCCACTCGGCAGCGGTGAGGTAGAGCACGCCGCCGCTGACCACAATTAGCAGGCCCAGCGCCAGCAGAAACAGCAGGTTGAGAAACGAGGTGCCCAGCACGGTTCAGAAGCTACTGCGTCCCCAAACCACGGCTGCAATCGACCAGGTAAAAAAGGCGATGACCGAGACCCAACCCAGCGTCAGAATGTCCATAGCGGCTTGCCACTAAACCCACTTCGGGCCTCTATCGTACCAACCCCGCCTCTCAGAGGGGGAGGACCTCAAAGTTGGGATCGCCGTAGGCCGTATCGCGATCGATCACGGCCAGCACCCGGTTGCGGGTGAGGTCCGCATTCCAGCCGCGGCAGACCAGGCGCGCCACGTCGGCGCGGGTGATGCTGCCGGCAACGGCAGCGCTCTCGGTGAGGATGCCGCGATCGGTGGCAGGCTCCGAGCTCAGGCCGCCCGGCCGGATGATGGTGTAGGGCAGGCCGCTGGCAATCAGGTGGCGCTCGGCCTGCTCTTTATCGGCCAGTACCGGTCCCAGTGCCTCCAGCGCGCGCTGCGGCAGTGCCTGCTGGCTCTCACCGCTGCCAATGGAGGAGATGAGAATGAAGCGCTCGGCCCCGGCTTGCACGGCTGCATCGATGAGGTTGCGGTTGCCGGCGCGATCGGGCCGCTGCTCGTCCTGCGGGCTGCCGCCAATCGTGGAGATGACGGCGCGAACGGGCCCGCTTGCCGTTAAGGCTTGCATCACGGCTTGGCGATCAAGGGCATCGCCCACGGTCACGCTCAGCCCCATGACCTCGAGCTCGGGCTGCGCTTGCTGTGATCGCAGCAGGGCATAGACCGGCTGACCTTGCGCCCGCAAGCAGCGAGCGATTTCGTAACCCACGCCGCGGCTGGCCCCAGCCAGCCAGATTGCTCCGTCCGCCTCGGCCATTGTTGGGTGCTACCCGCGCTCCTGCGCTGCCATTGTCGCATTGGCAGCACTTGCGGCTGGGGGGCTGGCCGCGTTCGCCTGCGCCCGCCAAAACTCCAGAATGCGCGCGCCCACGCGCTGCGGGTAGGCATAGTGAAACAGGTGAGCGCCGCCCGGACACTGCCAGAGGCGATCGCCGGGTTTGAGCCAAGGCTGCCAGCGCTGCAAGGCCGAGGGATCGGCGATGGCATCATCCTGGCTGCCGCAAGCGAGCAACGGAACCGCAACCCCACCCCGGGGCAAGCTCGCCCGCTGCAGCAGCGAATGCGGCGAAGGAGAGGCAATAGCATCGCGCTGCAGGCACTGCACCAATCCGGCCAGCTCGCGCCGGCTGCGGTTGCCCACGAGCGCGCGCGCCATTTGGGTCAGGGCCATTTGGCGCGAGCAAGGCACTTGCCGGTAGTAGGCGTAGTAGTGCGCCTGCCAGTTAACGGCCGGCTCGGCGCCCACTCCCAGCAGCGTTAGCGAGCGAACGCGCTCGGGCTGCTTGCGTGCGTAGCACCAGCCCAGTAGCCCGCTGGTGCCATGCCCCACCAGGTGGACCGGATGCGGTGCGGCTTTGAGAAAGTCATGTAGCAGCGCGATCGCGGCATCGAGCGAGCTGGCTGCGTCCGGGTCTTGCCGGTACTGCCACTGCCGGATGGCAGCCCGACCGCTAAAGTAGCGCAGCAGCGGGCGGTCGAAGTGTTGCAGGGCGGGACTGACATTGAGCCAGATGGCATTGGGCCAAAGGGACATGGGGGGCGTTCCTCCCGGTCGTTTTGGAGCAATTGCGGTTGCTGTATTGAAAATACATATCAATAATGCCAGCTAACTGCCGCGCGGTCGCGCCTCGTTTACACTTAGTAAAGACGCGCGGCCGCCTCGCCCATGCTTACCACCACCGAGTTGCGCTGGTTCCTGAGCGGTCTGCTGCCGGCAGCCATCCGCCAGTGGTTCCGGCAGCAGGCCCCGGGCGAGCTGGTGCAAGCGGACGCCGAGCGCACGGACTGGTACCTGGCCCCCGCCCCGCCCTGCCCGGCGCTCAACCTCAAACAGCGTCAAGGGGCCTGGGAGCTGAAGTGGCGCCAAGCGCAACTGGGTGCCTTACCTGCCGGCACGCCCTGGCAGGGCGAGCTAGAGCAGTGGGTCAAATGGCGCTGCGAGGCCGAGCGCCCCGAGGCAATTGCGCTGACCCCAGCCATGCAGGCCCGCGGTCCCTGGGTGGCCGTGCGCAAATCGCGATCGCTGCGCCGCCTGTCGCTGGCGAGCGGAACTAGCTGCGAGCTGGAGCTAACGCAGTTGCAGGCGGGCGATCGCTGGGGCTGGACGCTGGCGCTGGAAGCGTCGGGAGCGGCCGCACAACTGCAGGCGCCGCTGCAGGCAGCCGCCGCTAAGCTGGCCCGAAGCTACCCTGAACTAGCGCTCGAGGCCCGGCAGTCCTACGCCTATCCCAGCTGGCTGGCCGCCATCCCGCCCAGCGGCGTCTAGATATCGAGCTCGGCTAGGTTGAGCTGCGAGCCGTAGGCTTCAATGAACTCGCGGCGCGGCGCCACGCGATCGCCCATTAGGACGGTAAAGATGCGATCCGCCTCGGCGGCGTCCTCAATCTCAACGCGCTTGAGAATGCGCGTCTCGGGATTCATGGTAGTCTCCCACAGCTGCTGGGGCATCATCTCGCCCAGGCCCTTAAAGCGCTGGATGCTGTAGTTGGCGTTTTCGGGGAATTCTTGGCGCACCAGGCGGTCCAGCTCGCTGTCGCTGTAGCAGTAGTAGGATTGGCGCCGCCGCTCGACTTTGTACAGCGGCGGGCAGGCTATGTAGACATAGCCGCCATCGACGAGCGCCTGCTGGTAGCGGTAGAAAAACGTCAGCAGCAGCGTCCGGATGTGGGCGCCATCCACATCCGCATCGGTCATGACGATGATGCGGTGGTAGCGCAGCTGCGACAGGTCGAACTCCTCGCCTTTGACGCCTAGGCCCAGCGCGGTGATGAGGGATTGAACCTCGTTGTTTTTGTAGATTTTGCTGTCATCGGTTTTTTCAATGTTGAGGATCTTGCCGCGCAGGGGCATGATGGCCTGCAAGCGCCGGTCGCGCCCCTGCTTGGCGCTGCCGCCGGCCGAGTCCCCCTCAACGATAAAGATCTCGGACTCGCCGGGATCGCGGGAGCTGCAATCGGCGAGTTTGCCCGGCAGCGGCGAGGACTCCAGCACTGACTTGCGCCGGACCTGCTCGCGGGCGAGGCGGGCGGCTTCGGCCGCCTTAAACGCCTGAACGGCCTTATCGATAATGGCGTCGGCCACGCCGGGGTTGAAATCCAGGTACTCGGTCAGGACTTCGCCCACCAGCGAGTCCACCACGCCGCGCACCTCGGTGTTGCCCAGCTTGGTTTTGGTTTGCCCCTCAAATTCGGGGTCGGGCACCTTAACCGAGATGACGCCAGTCATCCCCTCGCGCACGTTCTCGCCGCCCAAGTTGGGATCTTTGTCTTTGAGCTTGTTGCGCTTGCGGGCGACGGCGTTGATGGTGCGCGTCAGAACCGTTTTGAGGCCTTCCAGGTGGGTGCCGCCGTCGGTGGTACGGATGTTGTTGGCAAAGCCCAGCAGGTTGTCGTTGTAGGCATCGGCGCACCACTGCAGCGACACCTCGACTTGAATGCCCTCGCGCTCGCCCTGGACGTAGACGATGTCTTTGTGCAGCGGCTGCTTCTCGCGGGTCATGTAGGCGACGTACTCTTGAATGCCGCCTTGGTAGCAGTAGCTCTCCTGCTGGGGCTCGCTGGGGCGGTTGTCGGTTAGGGTGATGCGCACGCCGGCATTGAGAAAGGCCAGCTCGCGCAGGCGGCCGCTGAGGGTATTGTAGTCCAGTGTGGTGTCGCTGGCAAAAATCTCGCGGTCCGGGCGAAAGGCGATCACGGTGCCGGTGCCGCTGGCCTCAGCCGGCTCTTGGGTGAGCTCGCCGGCGGGGAGGCCGCGCTCGAAGCGCTGGTTGTAGCGGCGGTCGTCGCGCCAGACGGTAACCGCCAGCCACTCGGCGAGGGCGTTGACCACCGAGACGCCGACGCCGTGCAGGCCGCCCGAGACCTTGTAGCTGCTGTCGCTGCCGCCAAATTTGCCCCCGGCGTGCAGCACGGTCATGACGGTCTCCAGCGCCGATTTGCCCGTGCGCGCGTGCCGCTCCACGGGAATGCCGCGGCCGTTGTCGGTCACGCACACCGAGCCGTCGGCCTCGAGCTCGACGGTGATGCGATCGCAGTAGCCCGCCATGGCCTCGTCGATGGCGTTATCGACGACTTCATAAACTAGGTGGTGCAGCCCGCGGGCGCCCGTCGACCCCACGTACATGCCCGGCCGCTTGCGGACCGGTTCTAGCCCCTCTAGGACCTGAATTTGTTCGGCGCTGTATCCTGCGGTCATGAAATCGCTCGCAAATAAAGGCGGCTAGAAAGCGAATCATTTGGCGCGACGGCAAAACAGACCCCAAAAGCCCCAAAAACGCTTTCTGGCTCATTTTAGCACCCTTGAAGCGGCCGCTCGGGCCATAGGTGAACCCCGCCACGCGATGGACGATGGCATGGACGCCAGCGCCCCCCTGCCCGGCGCGATCGCCCTCTGCGGCGCCACGGCCACCGGCAAATCGGGGCTGGCGCTGGCCCTGGCGCGCCAGCTCAACACCGCCATCCTCAGCCTGGACTCGCGCCAGGTCTATCGCGAGCTGAATATCGGCACGGCCAAACCCACCCCAGCCGAGCGCGCGGCCGTGCCCCACTACCTGATCGACATCTGCGATCCGCGCAAGCAGCTCACGCTGGCGCAGTACCAGGACCGCGCTTGGGCCGTCCTGGCACAGTTCGAGCAACTGCCACCGCCCGATCCCAGCCGGCCCAAGGGCGAGCTGCCGCTACTGGTGGGCGGTACCGGCCTGTACTTCCAGGCCATCGCGCGCGGGCTCAAAATCCCGCGCGTTCCGCCGCAACCGGCGCTGCGATCGCAGCTCCAGCACCTGGGCCAACCGCAGTGCCACGCCCTGCTGGCGCGCGCCGACCCCGATGCCGCCGCCAAAATCCACCCCAACGATCACGTCCGCACGCGGCGCGCGCTGGAGGTGCTCTATACCACCGGCGTCCCCATCTCGCAGCAGCAGGGGGAAGCCCCACCGGCTTACCCCATCCTGGCCCTGGGCCTCGATGCCCCGCCCGAGGCGCTTGCGCGCCGCATCGAGCGCCGCACGCGCCAGATGCTGGCCGCCGGGCTGGCCGAGGAGGTTGCGGCCCTGGGCGAGCGCTACGGCTGGGACCTGCCGCTGCTGGAGACGTTGGGCTATCGCGAGATGCGGGCGCACCTGCGCGGGGAGCTGGGGCTGGAGGCCGCGCGCGATGCTATCGTGCTGCGCACGCGCCAGTTCGCCAAGCGCCAGCGCACGTGGTTCCAAGCCTATCCCGAGATCGAGTGGTTTCATGCGGAGGCGCCGGATCTGCTGGATCGCCTCGAGGCGCGGATCCGGCAGTTTCGGGCAGCGATCGCTCCATCGCAGCTGCCTGCAAGGCCCTAGCTGGCTTGCCAAAATATAGGGCCAAGCGCTCCCGGCAGTTCCCATGCAACTCAAAAATCCCTTTGCGCTCCGGCAGAGTCCCTGGCAGCAGTTCTGCAAGCAGCTCGAGCGAACTGTAGGCCAAGACGGCCTCATCCGGCAGCAAGAAGAGCTGCTGACCTACGAAAGCGACGGCCTCCCCTGCTACCGCGAGCGGCCGGCGCTGGCGGTCTTGCCGCGCACCACCGAGCAGGTAGCGCAAGCGATCCGCCTCTGCAATGACTATGGCATCACCTGGGTCGCCCGCGGGGCGGGGACGGGCCTCTCGGGTGGGGCCCTGCCCATCCGGGAAGGGGTACTGATCGTCACCTCGCGCATGAACCGCATCCTGGAGGCGGACACCGACAACCAACGCGTGGTGGTGCAGCCGGGCGCGATCAACAACTGGGTGACGCAAGCAGTCAGCGAGGCCGGGTTTTACTACGCCCCCGATCCCTCCAGCCAGTCGGTCTGCACCATCGGCGGCAACATTGCCGAGAACTCCGGCGGCGTTCACTGCCTCAAGTACGGGGTAACCATCAACCACGTGCTGGGGCTCAAGGCGGTCACCGCGCAGGGCGAGATCGTCGAGTTGGGCGGCGAGGTCCCCGAGATGCCCGGCTACGACCTCACCGGGTTGTTCGTGGGCTCGGAAGGCACCCTGGGCCTGGCCACCGAGATTACGCTCAGCATCCTCAAAACCCCCGAATCGGCCTGCGTGCTGCTGGCGGATTTCGCCAGCATGGAGGCCGCCGGGCAGGCCGTGACCGACATTGTGGGGGCCGGCATCATCCCTGCCGGGATGGAGATGATGGACAACCTCAGCATCAACGCGGTGGAGGATGTCGTCGGCAGCGGCTGCTACCCGCGCGATGCCGCGGCCGTGCTGCTGGTGGAGCTGGACGGCCTGAGCGAGGAAGTCGAGGCCGATGTAGCCCGCGTGGCCGATCGGTGCGAGCGCGCCGGCGCGCGCAGCACCCAAACCGCCTGGGATGCAGCCACGCAGCAAAAATTCTGGAAGGGGCGCAAAGCCGCCTTTGCCGCGGCCGGCAACCTCAGCCCGGACTACTTCATTCAGGATGGGGTTATCCCGCGCACGCAGCTGAGCTGGGTGCTGGGCGAGATTGAAGCCCTGAGCCAGCGCTTTGGCTACCGCATCGCCAACGTCTTTCACGCCGGCGATGGCAACTTGCACCCGCTGATCCTCTACGACAATTCGGTCGAGGGCCAGCTCGCGGAGGTCGAGACCCTAGGGCGCGAGATCCTCAAGCGCTGCGTCCAGGCTGGCGGCAGCATCTCGGGCGAGCACGGCATTGGCGCGGACAAAAACTGCTTCATGCCGGATATGTTCAGTGCCGCGGACCTCGAGACCATGCGGCGCGTGCGCCTGGCCTTCGATCCCAACCAGCTGGCCAACTCGGAAAAACTCTTCCCCACCCCGCGCACCTGCGGCGAAGCAGCCCACGCGCACCAGTGGGTCGAGACCCAAGGCGCCCAGCTGTACTGATAGGCCTGCGGCGGCGCTCTCCTCGCGGGCGCGCTGGGCGAGCGGCGCTACATCGGTTACTTGCAGGCCGCGCTCGCTGGTGGCGCGATCGGCGACGAGATCGAGATCCTTGGCCTTGGGCAGCTGCATGGGATAGATGGCACGGACGGTCACTTGCCGCTCAAGGGGGATGATCGCATCGCTGCCAAAGGCCAGCTGGGCCTCAAATGGGACTTGCCAGGTGCCGGCTTTGACCTTGTGGGGCTCGCCGATGCGCTGGATTTGGAGCTCGGGGGGCCGATCCGCTGGCGCCCCGGCCGGCGCTAGCTGGTGCAGATCCTGCAGCAGGGGCGCGCGCAGGGCTTGGGCGAACGGCAGCTCGCCCGCTTGCGGCTCGCCGCCAAAGGCAGCGCTCACCCCCTGCGCCATTGATCGCTCGACAAAGGTTTGGATGGCCGCCGGCGATCGCCGGCTGGGGTTCTGCACGTCCTCACGCACGGGCGCATCGTCGCGCAGGGCCATTCCCACAGCGCTAAAGACCGCATAGAGCCCGAGGATGGCCAGAAAAACAGCGAGGCTGGTGCGACCGAACGGCAGCTGGGACATAAGGCAAGTTGCGCGGGGCTGCTTTCAGCCTAGCGCCTGCTGGGGGCCTTGGGGGGTACCAGCAGCCCGCCCGGCTCGATCCCAGCTGGGGTGGCGTGCAGCATGGAGGTGGCTCGCACAGTGGAGGGGCTATGCATCGTGATCGCGGCGAAATCCGCTGCGCGCCCACAGACCTGCTGCGCTTTCTGGGCTGCCGCCACGCGAGCTACCTCGACTGGCACGCGCTCGATGGGGGGTTGCGTCCGGACGATCCCGATCCGCAATCGGCCTTCATCCAGCAGCAGGGGCGCGATCACGAGTGGGCCTACTTGGACAAGGTGCGGGTCCAATACAGCTTGGTGGAGATTGCTGCCTCAGGGGGGGTTGCCGAGCGAGCGGCCCGCACGCAGCAAGCCATGCGCGCCGGCACGCCGGCCATTGCCCAGGCCGTGCTGGAGCGGGGCCCGTGGCAGGGTATGCCGGATCTGCTCTGGCGCATCGAGCAGCCCTCGGCGTTGGGCGCCCACGCCTACGAGCCCGGCGATATCAAACTGGCGAGCCACCCCCAGCCCGAGCACCTGCTGCAGCTGGCGGCCTATGCCGATCTGCTGGCGAGCGAGCAGGGCACCCTCCCCCAGCGCCTGCACCTGGTTCTGGGCGACGAGCGCCATCTGGTCTATCGCTGCGCCGAGTTCTGGAACTTCTACACCCGCGTGCGGGACCGCTTCGAGGCCTTTCTGGCCCAGCTGCCCCAGGCTGCCCAGCCCTCTCAGCCCGAGCCCTGCCCCATGTGCGATCAGTGCGACTGGCACAGCCACTGCGAGGCCGTTTGGGAGCAGCAAGACCACCTCACCCACGTCGCCGACATCCGCCAGAGCCAGATCGCCAAATTGCGCGCCGCTGGCGTTACGACCGTGGCCCAGCTCGCCGCCCTCCCCGAAGAGGCAACAGTCCGGGGAATGAGCGCCGGCACGCTGGCGCGCCTGCGCCGCCAAGCCGCGCTGCAGTGCCACCAGCGCAAAACCGGCCAAGATACCTACCAACTGCTCGAGGTGGCGCCCGGCCAAGGCCTGGAGCGGCTGCCGCCGCCGGACCCGGGCGATCTGTTTTTTGATATTGAGGGCGATCCCTTCTACCCGGGCGGGCTGGAGTACCTGTTTGGTGTTTACCAAACGCTCGAGCCGCCCGAGTTCCGCTGCTTCTGGGCCCACGATCGCGACCAGGAACGCCAGGCCCTGGAGCAGACGATTGACTGCCTGGTCGCGCGCCTGCAGCAGCGCCCCCATGCCCACATCTACCACTACGCCCACTACGAGTTCTCGGCGCTCAAGCGCCTGAGCTCAGCCCACGGCACCCGCGAAGCGGAACTGGACCAGCTGCTGCGCGAGCGCAAGTTTGTCGATCTCTACCGGGTGGTGCGCGAGGGGCTGGCGGTCTCGCGGCCCAGCTACTCCCTCAAAGAGCTGGAGGCGTTCTATACTGACAAGCGCAGCGATGCCGTGGAAACGGCGGTTGACAGCATCCTCTGGTACGAGCACTGGCGCCAAAGCAGGGACGATACCAAGCTCCGGGACATTGCCGACTACAACCAGGTCGACTGCCGCTCCACGGGCCAGCTGCGCGACTGGCTGCTGAGCTTGCGCCCCGAGCCGCCCCCAGCCCAGGCAGCAGAGGCCCAGGAGCCGCCAGCGGTGATCGCGGCGGTCCCCACCGAGAGCGACACCCTGGCCCAGGCCGTCAGCACCGGCGCCACGCACCTGCCCGAGCGCGCGCGCACCCTCATCGGCCACCTGCTCGAGTTCCACCGCCGCGAGGAAAAGCCCCAGTGGTGGGCCCTGTTCGAGCGGGCCAACAGCCTGGAAGAGGATCTCATTGACGATCCCGAGTGCCTGGCGGGCTTGGTCTGGGATGCCGACTGCCCGCTGGCGGCACACCAGCGCTCGGTGCTGGTGACCTATCGCTACCCCGCCCAGGAAACCAAGCTGGCTCCCGGCGATCGCCCCGCCATCGCCGCCAACCTGAACGCCACGCACGCGATCGCGGCGCTCAATGAAACCGAGCGGCGCGTGCAGCTCAAGCGCGGCAAAACCAGCGACCCGCTCCCCGAGCGCCTGTCGCTGATTCCCGGCCGCCCCATCCAAACTCAGACGCTCAAGGCGGCAGTAGGCCGCTTGGCGCAATCGGCGGCGGCTCGGGCGGGGCGCTACGCCGCCGTGGAGGCCTTTCTGGCCCGCGCGGCGCCGCGCATCGCAGGCTGCGACCCGCAACAGCCGCTGGTGGCCCCCGGCTCGGATCCGGTAGCGGCGGTTCGGGACCTGGCCCTGGGCCTGCAGGCGAGCTACCTGGTCGTCCAGGGGCCGCCCGGCACGGGCAAAACCCATACGGCCGCTCGCGCCATTGTGGCGCTGCTCCAGCGGGGCGATCGCGTGGGGGTCATGGCCGCCACGCACAAGGCCATTAACAACCTGCTGGCCAAGGTGGAGGCGGCTGCCCGGGCTGAGGGCCTGAGCTTCTGCGGCGCCCAAAAAGCCAGCAGCGACCGGCAGGCCTTGAACAGGGAGCAGATTGCTACGGTCCGCGAGCCCAAAAAGATCGGCACCGAGCACCAGCTGATCGCCGGAACCGCCTGGCTCTTTGCCCGGCCCGAGTTCGATCTGAGCTGCGATGCGCTGTTTGTCGATGAAGCCGGGCAGGTCTCGCTGGGCAATCTGGTCGCGGCCGGCACGGCCGGGCGCAATTTGGTGCTGGTGGGCGATCGCATGCAGCTAGGCCAGCCCATTCAGGGCACCCACCCCGGCGAGGCGGGGCAATCCAGCTTGGACTACCTGCTGGGCGAGCGCGCCACCATCCCGCCCGAGCGGGGGGTATTTTTGGACACGACGCGGCGCCTGCCCCCCGAGATCTGCTGCTTTGTCTCCTCGGCCATTTACGAGGGGCGGCTGCAAGCGCACCCCGATACCGCAACGCGCCACCTGGTGCTGCCTCCGGATGCCCCAGCGGCCCTGGCGCCGCGCGGCCTGCGCTTTGTGGACGCCCATCACAGTGGCTGCCAGCAAAAAAGCGAGGCCGAAGCCGACATCATTAAGGGGCTCATCGATTGCCTGCTGACCGCCCGCGTTTGCCATGCCGATGGCAGCCAACGCCCGCTGACGCTCAACGACATCCTGGTCACCGCACCCTACAACCTCCAGGTCTCGCATCTGGAGCGAGTCCTGCCTGATGGCGCGCAGGTGGGAACGGTGGATCGCTTCCAGGGCCAGGAAGCCGAGGTGGTGCTGGTCTCCATGACCACTTCCTCGCCGCAGGAGCTGCCGCGGCAGGTGGAGTTCCTCTACAGCCGCAACCGGCTCAACGTGGCCATCTCGCGCGCCCGCTGCCTGGCGGTCACCATTGCCAACCCGGCCCTGCTGGATCTGCCCTGCACCACCGTGGAACAGATCCGCCCGGTCAATACCTTGTGCTGGCTGCGCGACTACGCCAGGGCGCATTGAGCCCCGTGAGCCGGCGCTAGGATCGCGGTAGTTGCCGGTCCGAGCCCATGCAAAACGCGCAAAGCCCCAACCTAGCCCAGCTCTACGAAACAGACTATGCTCGCTGGCTAGATGAAACCATCGAGCAGCTTAAAGCGCGCGAGTTCGACGCGCTGGATCTATCCAACCTGATCGAGGAGCTGGCCGATATGGGGTGCAGCCAAAAGCAGGCTCTTGCTAGCAACCTAGAGCTGCTCCTGCGGCACTTGCTCAAGTGGAAGTACCAACCCACCCAGCAAACCCCTAGCTGGCGGCTTACCATTCGAGAACGCCGCAAGCAGATTCGCCGCCTGCTGCGCGACAGTTCCAGCCTCAAGCCCGAACTAGAGCGGCGACTGCCCGAAGAGTATGCGAATGCACGCGAGCTAGCCGCTGATGAAACGGGGCTATCCTTAGATTGGTTCCCAACCCAGCCACCATTCGGTATTGAGCAGGCCCTTGATGATCGCTTCTGGCCCCAGTCTTAACCGCTGGCCGCGATCACGACTGGTGGCAACCGCGGACAGTCGAGCGCTCCCAACGACTGCTTGGTTCTTGTGTTCGATAAATGGGGCCGCTCCTAGTAAGAGCGGTGGAACCTTTGGCCTGAGCCGGATCGCTGGGATCGGTGGGATCGCTTCAATGTGGCTGCTCCTAGTAAGAGCGGTGGAACATCGATTTGGGCATCGCTCAGGCCGCGATTGCGTGCTTCAATGGGGCCGCTCCTAATCGGAGCGGTGGAACGGCGGAGAGCCAAACCACCCACGATAGGGAATTTTCAAGGTCCAGTTGCGCGAACCCAAGCGGGCAGGCACCCAAACGGGCGCAAGCGCAGTTGCCGCAATCGTAGCAAAGCGGCTGCAAGCCGCTCGCCGTGCGGCCTCCATCGTTTGCGCGAACCCCTCCAACCAGCCTATTAGCCTAACTTCGCCGCAGCTGGGCAATCCGAGCCCATCAGCCATCCCATGCCGTGTGACAGCCACCCCATCGCGCCAGCTTGCCCCGCCTACGTTCGCTCCGCGACCGGTCTGAACGTTCCCAGGCCAAAGTGGGCCGCGTAGCCGAGGGCAATGGGGCCCTGCTGCGGCCGCTCGAACGCCAGCTCAAAGCCGTAGCCGCGCCGCGGCCCCTGCGACCCGTGCCCTTGGGAGCGATCGCGCTGGAACGCGTACCAGGGGTAATGGCCCACAGCCTTCCCATGCTCAATGGGACGTACTGCCACCGGCTCGTCTTTGCCCAACTGCGCCAGCATGCGTCTGACCTGCGCTTCGGGCGTCTCCACCCAAACGCCGCGCCTTTTCTTGGGATGCCGCGGCAGCACCACGGGCGTCAGGCTTTGCCAAAGACGGCTGGTGCCTACCGCCGGCGAGCGGCCCTCAGTGGCGCCCGGAGCGCTCAAATTGGCGCCATAGTCATGGGCTTGGCCCAGCGCAACGAGGACCGTCTGGATGTCAAAGCCCTCGCGCCCCCAGACTTGGGACAGGTGTTGCAACGCCCGGCGCTCGGTCTCGTGGCAGAAGCCTTGCGCCGCGTAGACGGCCACATGGTCGATGCGGCCGTCACCGTCCGTATCTTCGGGCAGGTACCAAGCGTGCCGGTGGTTGCTCTGGGATTTTTCGCCATTGGCCTCCCGCCCGGCAAAGACAAAAGCCCCATCACTGCGGCTCATCAAGCTGGTCCGAAAGCGCTCCCCTAGCGATACCGCCTCTTTGAGGCTGGGCAACACGTTGGCTGCCAGCGCGTAGCGGGCAAAGTTAGGCGCTACCTTAACTGCATGCCGCGATGCAGGCGATCGCCGAGGCGCCGGCTCCGCCACCGAGTAGGACACCCAACGCGCGCCGGGCACGCCGCTCCAACCTTGCGCATGCAGCTCGCCCACATCCACCTCGAGTGCCGAGAGCACGTCGGTGGGCACGCGCCACTTGCGCTTTTTGCCTTTGGGGCGCGGCATGGCCTCAACCGCCGCCTGAAAACCTTCCATTCCTTCCGGTGTCAGCGGCGCTAGGACCTCAATCGTGTCTCCGTCGCTGCTCTCGGGCGCGCGCTCGCGGGGCACGGCATGGTACTCGCCAACCGCTTCCTCCAGCAGCTTCATCTCGGCCCAGGACTCGGCGCGGCCCAAGTAATTGACCCGCTCGCACAGCTGCGCCAGCAAGCTGCGCTCGGTGGCATCCAGCACGAGCTCCGGCCAGCAAACATGCATGGCTGCCCCTTTGGCCATGACCCGGAACGTATCGAGCACCTGGGTGGTGGTCCATTCCCCCTCGCTGACCAGCGGCATGTAGTGCCGCGTGTGGGCTGACTGCGTTGGTGGGAGCTGGTAGGCCGGGAGCGCGGTTGCCAGCTTGGCCACCAAGCCACCCAGCAAAGCCCGCTGGGGCGGCTCAGGCATGCGGTGGGCAACGGCGACCAGCGTTCGCAGCAGGCGCCAGGACGCTGGCGGCCACTCCACAACGCCCTCGTTGACTTGGTGGTTCCAGGGCGTGGCGTGGAACTGGCCGGCTAAAAACCGGATGGCAAGCGTGACGCTCATGAACCGGACTTTGCACTCACGCGGGTAACCGGGGGATCGGCAAAGTAGGGAGCTGCCTGCTGCACCAGCGACGGCAGTGCCGCTTCCAGCTCGGACCGCTCCGGTAAGGTATAGCCCTCGGGGCGCGTCACCGTGACTTGCTTGCACTGCAGGTCGCAGGCCGTCCGCAAGCGCAGTCCCTGTTGCAAAAAGCACTGGATCTTCCACAGCGCCAGCGCAACGAGCAGATCTTCGATGGCCTCGCCCAAGCGATAGCCCCGAATTTGGCTCAGGTCGAGGTTGAAATAGGCTGTGATGGCCTCGGCCGTGTAGTAGTCGCGGTGGTAAGGGATGTTGCCACCCCCCTGCTGGGCACCGCCTCGTTCCTTACCCGAGGGATCGACGCGGTCGTTTTTAACGCCGCCGGCCGGGACGAATTCGGCGTTGTAGGCCTCGAACCCAGATAGGGCGCGCGAGAGCTTGAACCGACCGCCTGCTAACTTGCTGTTGGCCAGAAAGACGCCGTGCAGCAAGCAGTTGAGGTCGTATTTGGCCAGCACGCGGGCCAGCTGCTGGAAGTTGACCGGGCCATCATCGAGCGCGTTGAGCTCTTGCTGCAGCTGGTCAAAAAAGCTTGTACTGAGGATGTAGGCTGAGTTGAGCCGGTGGGCTTCCAGCAGCGAGTTGGTCAACACCCGACCGTCGCGCTCGACGGCGACGTAGGGAATGCCGCGCAGCGGTTCCACGACTTCCTCGGCCGCTTCGTCCCAAGCTGCGTTCTCCAGCCGGTTGGCCACGCTCTGGGCTGATTCCAACAGCAGCATTTCGGTGCCATCAGGCAGTTGGTAGGTCGCAGCGCCCAAGTCGGGGAAACCCGTGGGTTGGAAGGTATGCCCTTGCAGCGGGGCCAGATCGGCCTCGATCAGCAAACGCGGTTCGGTTTTGAGCGGGCTCAGATCCATCAGGCCGGTTCCTCCTGTTCTTCCTCGGGCGGTCGTTGTACGCGTTGCAAAACGTTCTGGATGCTGCCTTCCGACAGCGGAAAGGCCAGCGCCGCCGCAATCCGGTGGGTGCGCTCGGGCGGCTCGTAGGCTTGGCGGACGGCCGGACGCAAGCCGCTGGCGTGCAAGCGCTGCCCTGCCAGCCGGGTAGCCGTTGCGCTATCGCCAGCTGCCAGGCGTGCCAGTAGCTGCGGCACGCGCGGCAGCGTTAGCTCGTTTTGGCGATCGAGCACGTGGCGGTGGACGGGGGCCGCAAGCGCGTAAGTGGCCGGCAGCGCCGAGGCCTGCGCTACCTCCGCTCGGTCGGGCCGGAAGTAACGGCGCGGCAGGTCGATTAGGGAAAGCCCCCGCGCGATCGCCGTCAACCGGGCGTCGTTGGTTTGGCCGTCAATCCAGCGGGCGATGTCGCTGGGTGAGGCAAACGGCGGCTTGGGCTCGAACGCGCTGGCCGTTCCCGCTGCTTGTTGCTCGGCTTCAATGGCCTCGCGCTGCAGGAGCGCTACCAAATTGTCAGCTAGGGATCCAGCCTGCCAGGTGGTCTTACCGTCGTTCTGCTCCATCCAGTGCCAGAAGCGCGCTTGCGGCTCGGGCGGCCGCGCCAGAGTCAGCCGCTGGCGCAGGGACTTACCGGCGAGGGCATGTGCCAGTCGGAACTCTGTGGCCTCAGCCGGCGCGGTTTGCTGGTAGCACGCATCCAGCCAAGTTGCGTTCAGCGGTCTTAGAGGCGTGATCGCGTTGGGGAGTGCAAAGCTGCGACGGGCATTCGAGAGGACCCCATCCAGCTGACCGAGGGCAACCAGCACGGCCAGCAGCGTTGTTTTGCCTTGGCTGAGAGCAACAATGGCGGTCTCGAGCTGCCGCTGCGCGCGCCGCACTGAGGCTGGGGCACTGCTGCGATGGCGCTGAAGCTGCTGCAACCAGCCATCGAGCTCAACCAACTGATTGACTGATGGGCGCTGGCGCGTCCGGAACTGGCCTAGCGGCACGGCAAAGTAGGATAGGCCGTTGCGCTGCTGAAAGCTGTAGCGCTCGAAGGCCTCCAGGCCGCGGCTGACGCCTAGCGTGGCAATAGCGCGGGCAAAATCGACCCCCGTCCGGGTGGCCCGCTGCCCCACCTTGGCCCGGCCCTCGGCAAACAGTGATCGCAATTCCAGCAGCTCGGCAGGTTGGGACCAAGTTGGCACCCATAGCTCAGCTCGAGCCGTGGCTTGCTCCTGCTCGGTCGCACTGCCATAGCCCACATTGGACAGATTCACCATAAACGGGTAAGCAGCACTGCCCGCTTGGGCGCGCTCGTAACGGCGCGTGGCGCTGGCGTTGAACAGCAACGCTCCTTCCACCATCAGCACGTAGTCCCACGGGTTGACCCGCGCGCCGGCTTGGAAGCCGGGGGCAGCGTTGGCACCCCCAGCTGCAATGGGATTGAACTGGCCGATCTTGCCGGCAAACAGCGTAGCCGGTCGGACGGTGTCGAACAGCGCCGGCGGTAGGAGCGCCTCCGCTTCGGCCGTGGGCTCACCCGAGTCCGGATCGAGCAGTAACAGCAGCTGCTGCTGGAAGGTACGGCTGAAATCGAAGTTGCCGTCGTTGCCCCCCGTGCCCATCAGGCGCGGAAAGTTCAACGACACCCCAGTGGCATCGTCCGAGTCCGAGATTGCCACGCAGGTATCGAGCCAGGGGACAGCCTCATAGGGCAGGTTGGCGCGCAGATGCACCAGCAACCGCTCTTTTTGCGCCTGGTTGGGCTTGGCAGTTAGGCCTAGGGCCGCTACCTGCTCGCGCGCCGCGGCAATGGCGCGTTGGTAGCCCTGCAACCGCTCGGTTGCCGCCCCCTCAAAGGCAGCCAGTGTCTTTTTGTTGTCTTTGGGATAGAAACCACTGCTGCCATTCCAAGGTGCAATCAGTGGGGTTGGGCGGTAGTGGTGGAGTAGGAACTGCTCTAAATCCGGGCGCTCGAGCTGGGTGCGAACGACCAACGCGCGGTCCTGCCAGAACGCCCGGGCCTGGGGGTCCTGCTGCTCGGCCAGCAGGCGAAAAACGCCCAAACCTTTGAGGTAGTCAGACAGGGGCTGGGTCTTGCAGCCGGGTAGGGCAATGTCGGGCATCAGTTCTCCACCTGTGGGGTGCAGCCGCCCTGGGCCGAGCCGTGCCAGTCAGCGACGCGGACCAAGGTTTCCAAAAATGCCAGCCGGAATGGCCCGTACCCCGCCGGCGAAAACAGCTTGCCAGCCTGTGCCGCCCACGAAGGACCCATCTCGCTCTCGCCCAGCTCCATGCAAGCGAGCGAGAGCGCTTGCGGCGGCACGCGCAGGCCGTCGCCCAGATCCAGCACCGGGAACGGTTTGCCCAGCACCCAGTCACCTTCGTGAATGCCCAGGGCATACCGCTCGGCTGTCTCGTCTGGGGGCGGCTCCTCAATACCTCGATCTTTGGGGTTCAAAGCATACTGTCGGAGAGTGTGCAATCGGGCAGCTTTGCTTGGCGGCGGCCGTTCGTTGGGGCGCGGCTGGATGGCCGTGCGGACCTTGCCGTGGTGGCAGGCCACCAGGTAGGCCACTAGGAAGTCACCATCCTGCTGGAGTGCCAGCAGCGCGCTGGCGAGCTCGTGGCGGAACCCGCGGCGGTCGGAGGGCATGGCGTACTGGTTCTCGCCCCGCTGGTGGTCCGATTTGGCCCAAAAGTCGGTCCAATTGCGATCGGGGCGCTGGTGGGTCAGCATTGCCTGGAAGTGGGGATGGGCCTTGCCGGCATCGTGCCAGCGGGCAGCGCGCGTTACGGCCTGCTCGGGCAGATCGAGGGCGGCCAACGCATCGCACAAGCGTTGGGCCTGCTCGCAGACATCCTGCGCGTGCTGCCGGAGCGTGACGAACTGCTTGGCGCCCTGGCTGGGCGCATCGCCGCTGTCGCGATCGGCGGTTAGGAGCGTCTCGAGCGAGACGGGCTCGGGTTTCTCCTTGCCGCCCGTAAAGCCCAACTCTGAGGAATAGCCCCCTGACGAGCAAGCCATCAGCAGTGACAGACCGGGGTAGAGATCGGCCGGGTTGGCGCGCTGCCACTCGCCCTGCATGGCATTCCAGCGCCAAGCAGAGCGTTTTTTGACCAACTCGCGCGCTTGGCCAATGGGAACGCGGCAGAGCTCTGCCGACTGCAGGGCTTCCCTGTTGTCGGCGCGGGTGGGATCGCTAGGCGGGGGCTTGCCTTCGTCCTCCCAGTTGCGCCAGGCAATGGCAACGTCGCTGTCCTCGGTGTTGCGCACGAACGGCGAGATGTCGATGTCGTGACCGGCCAGGTCCGTTGCCGTCTCGAATAGCTGCAGCAAGTCGTGCTGGCGCGGAATGAGCCCTTCCACCGCACTCTGCAGCGGCTCGAGGGCTGTCTTGGCCTGCCCCAAGCTTTCAGGACCGGCATCGCCAAATTGCTCGGTCAGCTGCTGTAGCAATCGGCGCCCCTCCGCCAGTTCCTGGGCGTTGTAGGGGGCTGAAGCTTTGTCCTCAACATCAATCCAGTAAACGGCGGCCGTCTCGTTCTGAGTGCCCTGGCGGTTGCAACGCCCCACCCGCTGCACGAACGATGACCAGGGCGGCAGCTCGGTAAACAAGCGATCGGCCGAGATATCCACGCCGGCCTCAACCGCCTGGGTCGCCACCCAGACCCCCGTGGGAGCGGGGCTCTCCTCCCCTAGCAATTGCTCATTGAGCGCCTGGCGCTCCGCCGCCCGAAAGCGCGAGTGCAGTAGGTGCAGCTCGGCGGGACTGACGGCATCCTGCTTTTGCAGGGCCTGATACACCTGCTGCGCCCGGCCCACGCGGTTGCAAACCACCAGCGCTAGCGACCCTGGCACGTGAACTTGAGCTACCTCTGCTGCCAGATCGCGGGTGTACCGGCGTTGGGCGTTGGCCTGGACCGGGCAAGTGACCTGGGCTTGGGCAAGCGGTTTGCGAGCGCTAACGAGGGCGCCGAGCCGCTCGTTCTGCAGGTCATCAGCATTGAGCGACTCGGCTGGCCCCAGATCGGTATCGCAATCTACCGTCTGCAGCCGTTCGGGCTCCAGCGTTGCGCTCATCCACAGCGAATGCGTGGGGCCGTAAGTTTGGAAGCTGTGGCGGAACCACTGCAGCTGGGCGGTGGTGAGCAACCCAATCCCCATAAGCTGGGTTTCATCCATAACCCAGAGGCAGTCATTGTTGAGCAGGGCAAAATGCACCGGCCAGCGGTAGCGGCTCATTAGCCGCGGTTGAGGGCGCGGCTAATGAGCTGGTCCTGAGTGCCAATGAGGATGCTGTCGCGCTCGGGCTCGAGATCCCAGTGGTTGGCGACAGAGTCACCCATCAGCAGATACAAGCCCACCTCGTCGCGCAGCCCGGCAGCCTTTAACCACCGCTCAGCCGCCCGATAAGTCTGCTCGACCAGCGTGCGCATGGGCAGGCAGTAGACCAGCCGCCGGGGCGTTCGCGCGCGAGTTTCAGGCGCGGCATAGCGGCGGCGCCAGAGCCAAGCCAGGATGGCAGCTGCCGTCTTGCCAGCACCGGTGGGGACATCCAGCAGGTAAGGCAGCGCTGGTGCCGTGGCCAGCCGGTGCTGGTAAGGGAAGCGCTCGTTGCCTGTTATGCGGCGAAACCAGCTATCAAAGTCGCTCATTAGAGCGCTCCCACGAATTGCAAAGCGCGTCCCCATCCGCAGAAAGCGGATCGGCAGCCGCCTGGCACGCGCGCAGCTTTTCCCAGCAATTGCTGAGGCGATCCTCGAGGCACTGGCGTGCTTCGCGCTCGCCGGCTAGTTCCGCTTTGAACGCTTGCAACTCCTCAGAGGGCGGGGCCTGGTAATGCAGCTGCAGCTCGAGCTCCGCCCCCTCACTAGGGGTAGCCTTGAGGTACAATTCCATATCGACTCCATCGAGTTCGACGGCTTTGGGCTGCCTCCCAAAGCCGTTACTAACCTATTTTGCTGCAGTTTGGCCGTCAACCTGTAGCTTTAGCGTCCCTAAATATGATTTGACGACTCTAAATGCAGAGAGCCTAGCGACGATTTGACGGCTTTAAGGGATAGCTGAAAAGCTAGATAAAACTCTATCTGCCTAAGTCAGAGTCGATTCCGCTCCGTATAGCAGCGGCCCTATTGAAGCAAATCTTAGCTGGGGACGCTTCCGGCTACACCAGTCAAGCGCCTCCACGCCTAGCTATGGGCGTGGCCCCTTTGAAGCACTCACGGTCACTTTCCTCTTTGCCTTACTCGAGTTTCACCGCACCCTCCGGGTGCGGCCCCTTTGAGGTAGCTCAGTCACTCGATTCATCATCGGTAGCGCGTTAGGGCAATGCGGTAGCGGCCCTTTTTAGTCGTAGAGACCTCGCCCACCACAACTCGACCCTTACCCTGCAGCGCGATCGCATCGCCCGGGCTGACTGCCTGGCTGGGCTGGGTGACCTCGCGCCAGTTGAGGCGGACCTCGCCCCGCTCGATCGCGGCGGCGGTTTTGCGGCGCGAGAGGCCAAACCCGGCCGATGCTACCGCATCCAGGCGTAGCGAGGGCTCCACCGCCGTCAGTTCCTTGGTTTGGAGCGGGCGCACCTTGAGCTCATCTAGTCCAATGGGGCGCACCTTGACCGGCACTGATCGCACGTAGCCCAGCTCGGCCTCCAAAACCGGCACCCCCTCGGGCGCCAGCACCACCTGGGCGCCACCCTCGCCCAGCACCAGAATGTCGCCCACTTGCTCGCGCGCGACGCCGGCCCCCAGAATGGCCTCTAAAAAGTCGCGGTGGGTGGCGGTATCGAACAGGAAGTTGCCCCCCAGATCCAGCGCCGCCAGCGGCACCTGGGCCGCATCCAGCGGAACTTGGGCGCGGGCGATGCCCAACCGCTGCCGCTCGGCTTGGGCAAAGCCGCCGCGCGCCAGGGTCTGAATGTCGCTGAGGCGCTCCAACCGCTGCTGGATCTCGGCGCACGCCGGCGGCGAGAGAAAGTCCGTGACGCTGACCTCCCAGATCTTGAGCGCCCGCTCGGCCCCATCCAGCGCCTGCGCCAACGAATCGGGCCACTGGGACCCGTGCAGCAGTTCCTCGCGTGGTAGCATACCGGCCGTCACGAGGCGGGTTCGGTATAGCCTTGCAAGTTCTCCGGCTCCAGCGGTTGCAGCACGCGCCGGGCCTGCTCGCTGGCCGCCTGCGAGCCGCGCACCACCACCAGGTACTTGCCTTCGTTGAGGCGGTTGCGGTAGGGCAGGGCATCGCCACCGCCGATGAGGAGGCCGGCGCCGCCACCGGCGACAAACGCCCCCATGGCGCCCGCGATCACGCCCAACATCCCGCCCAGCACCCGGTTACCCAGCGCGCCCGCTTGCGCCCAAATCGTAATCTCGGTGAGGGCGTTGAAGGTGGCCCCCGCCACAAACCCAAACGGCACCAGCCACAGCGCCATCAGCCGGATTTGGCGCTTGGCGGGCTCGTTGGGGTCAATCAGGCCGAACTCGTCGGCACTCTGATAGCCCTGGCCCACAATGGCGAGCTGCTCGGTGGGGAGGCCGGCTTTTTCCAGGGCAACGTAGGCTTCCTCGGCTTTGACCCGGCTGGGTAGAACGGCAATCAGGTAGCTCATGGGCGCGCTGGCAGCGCTTCGCATGGGGCGCAATAATTGTTAGCGTAGCAATTCGCGCGCCCGCGCAGCCGCCGCCGGCCGTTCTGCCAGCATCCGCCCAAGGTGGGAGAATGGCGCAGTGCCCGTCACGAACGGGGTCGCCCGCGCCGCCCGCGCAAGCCGATTTCAATGTTTGATGCCCATGTCCAAGGTGCTCGTTTCCGATAGCGTCGACCAGTCCGGGCTTGATGTCCTGTCGCAGGTGGCGCAAGTCGATTGCAAAACCGGCCTGTCCGAAGACGAGCTCGTCCAGCTCATCCCCGACTACGACGCCCTCATGGTGCGCTCCGGCACCCAGGTCACCGCAGCCATCCTCGATGCCGGTACCCAGCTCAAAATCGTGGGCCGCGCTGGCGTGGGCGTGGACAACATTGACGTTGAGGCTGCCACGCGCCGCGGCGTCATGGTGGTCAACTCCCCCGAGGGCAACACGGTGGCGGCGGCCGAGCACACCCTGGCCATGATGATGGCGCTCTCGCGCCACATCCCCGAGGCCCACCAGTCCGTCATGGCGCACGAATGGGAGCGCAAGCGCTTTGTGGGCTCCGAGATCTACAAAAAGACCCTGGGCGTGGTGGGCCTGGGCAAAATTGGGGCCCACGTTGCCCACGTGGCGCGGGCCATGGGGATGCGGCTGCTGGGCTACGACCCCTTCATCTCTGCCGAGCGCGCCGAGCAGCTGGGGTGCCGCCTGGTGGATCTGGAGTTTTTGTTCGCCGAGTCGGACTACATCACCCTGCATGTCCCCAAAACCGACGAAACCGCCAACCTCATCGATGCCCAGACCCTGGGCAAGATGAAAGACCACGCCCGCATCATCAACTGCTCGCGCGGCGGCATCGTCAACGAGGCCGATTTGGCCGAGGCCCTGCGCAACGATCGCATCGCGGGGGCGGCGCTGGATGTCTTCGATAGCGAGCCGCTGGCGGATTCGCCGCTGCGGGATTTGGCAGGCAAAGTGGTGCTCACCCCGCACCTGGGGGCCTCCACCGAGGAAGCCCAGACCAACGTGGCCGTTGATGTGGCTGAGCAGATCCGCGACGTGCTGCTGGGGCTGCCGGCGCGCTCGGCGGTCAACATCCCCGGGCTCAGCCCCGATGTCATCGAAAAAATCAAGCCCTACATGGACCTGGCCGAGACCCTGGGCAAGCTGGTGGGCCAGCGGGCCGGCGGCCGCCTGGATCTGCTCAACGTGCGCATGGAGGGCGAGATTGCCGAGGACCGCAGCCAGCCCATCGTCACGGCCGCGCTCAAGGGGCTGCTCACCCCGGCGCTGCAAGAGCGGGTCAACTACGTCAACGCCAACATTGAGGCCAAAGAGCGCGGCATTCGCGTGGTCGAGACTAAGGACGAATCCTCCCACGACTACGCCGGCTCGCTGCGGCTGGAGGCGCGGGGCGCGCAGGGCGATCACTCGGTCACCGGCGCGCTGCTCAGCGATCGCGAGGTCCGCATTACCAACATTGACGGCTTCCCCGTGAGCGTGCCGCCCAGCAACTACATGCTGTTTACGGTCCATCGGGACATGCCCGGCATCATCGGCCAGATCGGCTCGCTGTTGGGCAGCTTCAACGTCAACATCGCCAGCATGCAGGTGGGGCGCAAGATCGTGCGCGGCGATGCGGTTATGGTGCTGAGCATCGACGACCCGCTGCCGGAAGGCCTGCTGGATGAGATCACCAAGGTCTCGGGGGTCAGCGACGCCTACACGGTCAAGCTCTAGGCGCGGCCATGGCCTGGTGGGAGATCCGGCTGCGCGGCGATCCGGCGTTTGAAGAAAGCGCGTTCTGGCGGCTGACGGCCTGGGGCTGCAGCGGCACGGCCACCGAGGCCGAGGGGCAGCGGCAGTGCGTGCGCGCCTACCTGCCCCAAGCGGACGCCAGCGAGGGCGATTTGGTGGCCCTGACCCACCAGCTGCAGCAGGATGCCGCCGCGCTGGATCTGGCGCCGCCGGAGCTGAGCTGGCAGCCGCTGGCCGAGGCGGACTGGGCCAGCGACTGGAAGCAGTACTGGGCGCCGCAAGCCGTGGGCGAGCGCTTGCTAGTTTGCCCCGCGTGGCAGGATCCCCCCCCCACCGAGCGCATTGTGCTGCGGCTGGATCCGGGGGTAGCTTTTGGCACGGGCATTCATCCCACCACGCAGCTGGCGCTGGAGCTGCTGGAGCAGCAGGACCTGCGCGGCCGCACCCTTGCCGATGTGGGCTGCGGCTCGGGGATCCTGGCCATTGCGGCCCTGCTGCTGGGGGCCGAGTCCGCCTGCGCGGTGGATACCGACGCGATTGCGGCCAATGCCACCCAGGCCAATCGCGATGCCAACGGCCTTGCCCCCGAGCGCCTGCGCGTGGCCCAGGGCAGCGTGGCGCAGCTGCGCTCGCTCATAGCCGCGCCGGCCGACGGCATTGCCTGCAACATCCTGGCCCCCACCATCATCGAGCTGCTGCCAGAGCTGGATGCGATCGCCCACGCCGGCACCTGGGGCGCGCTCAGCGGCATCCTGGGCGAGCAAGTGCCGCGGGTGCGCGACGCGCTGGCCCAGCACGGGTGGCGCATCCGGCACCGCCGGGACTGGCTGAACTGGAGCGGGCTGACGGTGGCGCGCACCGGCTAGGCGCTGGCTTGCTCCAGCGCCGACACGGTGGCCTCCAGCTCCGCCTGCAGCGGCGCCGGAATGGCCCCCGCGCGGGCATAAGGCATCGGTCAGGGCGCGGTAGTACCACAGCGTCCCCGTCTTGCGCTCGCGGAAGCGGTCCCAGAGCGCCTCCCCCTGCTGCCGGTAGTCGCGCAGCAGCGAGCCGGCGTTGTGGAGCTTGTCGCAGGCGCTCACCAGCTGGGCCGAGGCCGGCTCGTGGGGGATGCGGGCGACAAAGGCCTGCTTGCGCTGCTGCCAGTCCCGGGCCGGGTCGCCGCCGGTGGCGAGCGAGTCGGTGCAGGCGGCGACGGTGGCGGCTACCCCCTCGCCAAAGCGCTCGCGAATGGCGGTCAGGGTGGGCTCGCCGCCCTGGTCCTCGACGGCATCGTGCAGCAGCGCCGGGATCGCGTCGTCCTCGCTGGCGCCGTACTCCAGCGCCAGGCTGGCGACCGCCATCAGGTGGGCGATGTAGGGAATGTCGCTCCCCTTGCGCCGCTGGTCGCGGTGGAGTGGTGGGCGTAGGCAAACGCCGCGCTCAAGTGATCGCTCCAGGCGCTCATGGCTGCCTCGCTCACACCTCGGTGATGGCCCCCTGGCTGCTGGAGCTGGCCAGCCGGGCGTATTTGGCCAGCACGCCGCCCACGCCGTCCTGTTGCGGCGGCTGCCACTGGGCGCGGCGGCGCTCCAGCTCCGCATCCGAGACCTGCAGCTGCAGGGTTTGGGTGTCGGCATCGATGGCGATGCGATCGCCGGGCTCCACCAGGCCGATGGGGCCGCCTACCGCCGCCTCGGGGGCGACGTGGCCCACCACCATGCCGTAGGTGCCGCCGGAGAAGCGCCCGTCGGTGATCAGGCCCACGGCATCGCCCAGCCCGGCCCCGATGATGGCCGAGGTGGGGGCCAGCATCTCGCGCATGCCCGGGCCGCCCTTGGGCCCTTCGTAGCGGATGACGACAATATCGCCGGCCTGGATGTCGCCGGCCAGGATGGCCTCCAGGCAAGCTTCCTCCGAATCGAACGGGCGCGCCGGGCCCGCAATCTGGCGCTGCTTGATGCCGCTGACTTTGGCCACCGCGCCCTCGGGGGCCAGGTTGCCTTTGAGCACAGCCAGATGTCCCTGCGGGTAGAGGCACTGCGACCAGGGACGGATGATGGCCTGGTCCGCCGGCGGCGCCTCGGGAACATCGGCCAGGACCTGGTCCATGGTCTCGCCGGTGATGGTGAGCGCATCGCCGTGGAACAGCCCGCGCGCCAGCAGCATTTTCATCACCTGCGGCGCGCCACCCACCTGGTGCAGCTCGGTGATGACGTAGCGCCCCGAGGGCTTGAGGTCGCACAGCACCGGGACTTGCCGGCGGATGGTCTCGAAGTCGTCGATGGTGAGCTCGACCCCGGCGGTCCGCGCAATCGCCAGCAGGTGCAGCACGGCGTTGGTGGAGCCGCCCACCGCCATCACCAGCGCGATGGCGTTCTCAAAGGCCTTGCGCGTCAGCAGCTGGCTGGGCAGGATTTGCTGCTCGATGGCGTGGCAGAGGGTGCGGGCGGCGCGCTCGGCGCTGTCGGCTTTCTCGGCATCCTCGGCCGCCATGGTGGAGGAGTAGGGCAGGCTCAGCCCCATGGCCTCAATGGCCGAGGACATGGTGTTGGCGGTAAACATGCCGCCGCAGGCCCCGGCGCCGGGGCAGGCGTTGCGCTCGATGGCCGCTAGCTCCTCGCCATCGATGCGGCCGGCGCTGTGCTTGCCCACTGCCTCAAAAGCGCTGACGATGGTCAGGTCCTCGCCGTTGTAGTGCCCGGGCTTGATGGTGCCGCCGTAGACAAAAATGGCCGGGATGTTGAGGCGCGCGATGGCCAGCATGGCCCCGGGCATGTTTTTGTCGCAGGCCCCAATGGCGAGCACGCCATCCATGCTCTGGGCGCGGCAGACGGTCTCGATGGAGTCGGCAATGACCTCGCGCGAGACCAGCGAGTACTTCATGCCGGGGGTCCCCATGGAGATGCCGTCGCTGACGGTGATGGTGCCGAAGGTCTGGGGCATACCGTTGGCAGCGGCAATGCCGGCTTGCGCCCGCTCGGCCAGGGCGTTGAGCCCCATGTTGCAGGGGGTGACGGTGCTGTGGCCGTTGGCCACCCCCACAATGGGCTTGTCAAAGTCGCGATCACCAAAGCCCGTGGCGCGCAGCATGGCCCGGTTGGGCGTGCGCTGCATCCCCTGGGTGACGGTTTGGCTCCTGCGGTTGTCTGCCATCGGCGCTATTCTTGCCCGGCCATCGTGGCTCCCATTATGCGACGTTGCGGCGCCGCCGGGAGCGCCAGCTGGCCCGATTTGGTAGCATCGCCGGCGGTAACCGCACGGGCCGCTTGAGAGGTCGCCATGCTCCCTGAGGCACTGCAAGCCCAAGTCCTGGGCAACCGCATTGCCGATTACCTGCTGGTGCTGGCGGTTGCGGTCGTTGGCCTCCTGGCGCTCAATTGGCTGGTGCGCGGCCCGGTGCTGGGCGGGCTGAGCCGGTGGGCGGCGCGAGCGGGTTTGCCCTTCGAGCAGGCCTTGCGGCGCCCGCTGCGGCGCGCACTGCTGCCGCTGGGCTATGTGGGCGTGCTGTATTTGGCGGTCCGCAGCCTGGCGCTGCACCCGGCGCTGGCGCGGGCGATCGATGTTATTGCGCTAGTGGCGGTGACCTTTTGGGGCATCGACGCTATCGTCAGCCTGCTGGATGGCTTGCTGCGCACCTACTGGGCCACCGGCGAGACCGATGCCGGCCGGCAGCAGCTGCTGGATACGGCCGTTCCGGTCTTGCGCGGGCTGCTGTGGGTGGTGGGCGCCATCTTTTTGCTGGCCAATTTGGGCCTCAATGTCTCGGCGCTGGTCGCCGGGTTGGGCGTGGGGGGCCTGGCGATCGCGCTGGCGGCCCAGGGCGTGCTGCAGGACCTGTTTGCCTACGTCTCCATCCTGCTGGATCGCCCGTTTCAGCTGGGCGATTTCATTATTGTGGGCGAGGCGATCGGCACGGTAGAGCGCATTGGCATCAAGACCACGCGCTTGCGCAGCTTGGGCGGCGAAGAGCTGGTCATGGCCAATACCGATTTGCTCAGCTCGCGCATCCAGAACTACCGGCGCATGGAGGAGCGCTGCATTGCCTTTAGCATCGGCGTTACCTACGAAACGCCGCTGGAGCGCCTGCGCGAGATCCCTGAGCTCATGCAGCAGATCCTGGCGCAAACCGACAACGTCCGCTTCGAGCGCTGCCACTTCAAAGCCTACGGCGACTTCAGCCTGACGTTCGAGACGGTCTACTACCTCACCAGCAGCGACTACGGCGCCTACATGGACGCCCAGCAGCAGATCAACCTCGCGCTCAAGCAGGCTTTCGACGCGCGCGGCATCGAATTTGCCTACCCCACCCAGGTGCTCTACCTCAACGGCAGCGCCCCGCAGCCGATCGCCTCGTCGGCTCAGTAAGCCGGTGCTAGGAGTGCCAGTCGCAATGGCGCGAAGCGCCGCCCTTTAGTACCGACCGAGTGCTGGACGAGGCTATTTTGCTCCGATTCGACCGGACCTATGTTTGGCACATCGGCGAACTCGGCCAGTAGGTCGATATCGCGCGCATCAGCGTCGGCCTGGCGCTCGGCTGCAGAACCGAAGACTTGCAGCCGAGCGATGCGATATCGCTGGCACAACTCGGCCAGTTGCTCGCGATGGCGTTCGAGCAGCGCGATCGCGGGTTTACCTCCGCATCAGCATCGTGCCCGAGGCTGGCCAGGTTGGACCGGATTTTCTGCTCTAGCCGCTGCGATTCGGCGAAGGAACCACTGTCCTCTCCTTGGCGAATAACACAGGGGATGGGCTTGGCTGTGTGTCGAGCGCGAATCATTGGCTGTCAGCCTCCACCTCCTGCAGCAGTTGCTCGGCCTGGGCTAGCAGCGTGGGCAGATAGTCGGTGATGACTTGCCAGACGATGGCATTGTCTAGCGCGTCGTAGCCGTGGACAATGATGTTGCGAAAAGCAACGATCTTCTGGTGGCCTTCGATGCGCTGGAGCCTATCGGGGTCGAGCCGATCGAGGCGATTCATGGCCTCGCCGACAATCTCGAACTGGCGCTCGACGGCAGAGCGGAGCATCAGATCGTCGCGATAATCGGCCAGGGTGCGATCGGCGACGAACTGGCGGCTAGCCCGGCCGGCGTCGAGGATGTCCTGCAAAAGCTTGGCAGAGCTATGCGGCATAGAGCGGGCTCCGGCTGCGGTTAACCTCGCGGATGAAGTAGGGGTTCCGCATAGCGTCGGCGCAGACGAGGTCGACGGGCCGGTTCAGTAGGGTTTGCAATTCGGCCAGCAAGCCAAAGTACCGATCGGCCGGGCCCATATTGGGCGCATCGGCGAACTCGACCAGCAGGTCGATATCGCGCGCATCAGCGTCGGCCTCGCCCTCAGCGGCGGAGCCGAAGACTTCCAGCTGGGCGACGTGGTATCGCCGGCACAACTCAGCCAGTTGCTCTCGATGGCGTTCGAGAAGCGGAATCACGGGTTCACCTCCGCATCAGCATCGTATCCGAGGCTGGCCAGGTTGGACCGGATCTTCTGCTCCGGGCACTGCGAATCGGCGAACTGCTCATTCAATTGCGCGACCGGGCGCGGCATCTCCCTCGCCCATCCCAGCGCTTGCAAGGCTTGCAGGAATTGCTCGCGATCGGCCCGATTTGCCATGGCGGCTTGCCAGTTGCTTGGCGTCCACGCGCCGAAGGTTAGTGCGGTGTAGGGCCCATCCCCCAAGGATCCCGTTCCATCTGCCCGCACCGGCCTTGCTAGGATGCTGGCAGCAACGCGCTCTCGCGCTGGCGAAATGGCAGGTTCCCCCGAGCAAGTCGTCCAGCTTTATATCGCCCTGGTCGAGCTGGAACCGGCCATCTGGCGCCGGGTGCAGGTCCCGAGCGACTTGACGCTGCACCGCCTGCACGGCGTCATTCAGGCTATTTTCGACTGGCAAGATTGCCACCTGTACCAGTTTGAGGTTGACGGCTGCCGCTACGCCCCGCCCGAGGAAGCCGGCGAGACTTTGGGCGGCGATCGCCTCTACAGCAGCGCCAACCTCCGCCTGAACCAGCTACTCCAGCGCGGCGTCGAGCAATTTGCCTACGTTTACGACTTGGGCGACGAGTGGGTGCACGGGCTCGCCATTGAGCAAGCCCTAACGCCCGAGGCCGGCACCGAGTACCCCGTTTTGGTCGATGGCGCCCGGCGGGCACCCCCGGAAGACATTGGCGGCCCCCCGGGATTCGAGGCTTTTCTGGAAGCCGTGAGCGATCCCAACCACCCCGATCGGGACGAGTTTCTGGAGTGGTACGGCGGCAACGAGTTCCAGCCCGAGGTCATGGATGCCGACGCCATCGAGGCGAAGTTGCAGCGCATCCGGAGGCAGCTGCGCAAGGGCCCCCAAAAGCAGCGCTCGAGTTCGTCTCGCTCGGCGCGACAGTGGCGCTAGCCCGCCGCCGCTAAACTGGGAGCGTCCCAGCAGATCGCGCGCCTCGGCGAAGGCGTTCTTAGGGCGATACGGCGATTGCGACGGCTACGGCGCCCGAAGTTGTTTGCGCTCCGGCGGCGGTTCCCCGCGCGGCTGGGGTACCGGGCTTGGATCGGATTCGCGCTGCTGGCAGCGCTGACGGCAATCTCGCTCGGCCCGCTGCGGGCAGCGCTCGAGCCCGAGTTCGTCGTCGCGCAGCTGCAGCAGTACGGCGCCCTATCCGGTCCTGCTATTCCGCTGGCCTACGCCGTCCTGACCGTGGCCGGAGTGCCCGGCATCGCGCTCACCATCGGCAGCGGGGTGATGTACGGCCCGGTGGGGGGAACGCTGCTTTCGCTGCTGGGCGTGACCTCAGGCGCACTGGCCGCTTTCGGACTCGCCCGCTACGTGCTGCCCGAGCGGGCGCTGCAACGCGCGAGGCGCGATGCGGCCATGGCCCGCTTCGAGCGAGCGGTACGGCACATGCCCCTGCGGTTTACCATCGGCATACGCTTTCTGCCGCTGGTTCCGTTCAACCTCGCCAACTACCTATTCGGGCTCACTCCCATCCACTGGATTACCTATACGCTGGGCACGGTTCTGGGCATTCTGCCCGGAACGATCGCGGGCAGTTGGCTGGGTGCCACCGGCGAGCGGGCCCTGCAGGGCGGTAAGCTGTGGCCGTTTGGGCTTGCACTGAGCCTGCTTGCCGCGATCGCGCTCTTGCCCGTGTTGCTCCCAATGCGCCAAGGGACCCACCGCGGCTCCCATCGCCGCTAGCTATGGGCGATCGCGGCGCTCCAGCACGAACAGCATCGGGTGGACATCGTTGGTCTCGATGGCGCGGGCATGGCGGACCTCAAACAGGCCCAACTGGTCCAACAGGCGGTTGAAGGCCGCGCGCTTGCGCCCCACCAGCAGCGTCAGCCGCCCGCCCGGCACCAAAACCGTCCAGGCCCCGGTCAGCAACTTGCGGTAGAACCCCACCAGATCGATCTTGCGCCCCAGGCGGATGCCCCAGGGCGGGTTGGTGACGATGGCCTCGAAGCCCTGCGGCGGGAAGTGGCGCGCCAAATCCCGCGCATCCAGCTGCTGCAGGGGGCAGCGCTCGGCCACCCCAGCCGCTTCCAGGTTCTGGCGCGCGCCGGCCACGCAGCGGGCATCGCGATCACTGCCGTAGCAGCGCCACGCCGGCATCAGCTGGGCGGCTTCCAGCAGCAGGGTCCCCGAGCCGCAGCAGGGATCCAGCAGCCGCCCTTGCGGCGCCGCCAGCCCGCTCAAGCGCAGCATGGCGTGCGCCACCACGGTTTTGAGCGCCACCCGCGGGGCGTACAGCTGGGGATGGCGCCGATCCAGCGGCGAGCGCGTCAGTTGCACGCTCACCAGGCAGACGCGATCAAAGGCATCCACGCGGATTTCGGTGTCGTAGTGCTCCAAATCCACGGTCTTGCCGTAGCGCTCCACCAGGGCTGCGCCCGCCTCGCGCTGCACGTCCATGCTGCTAAAGGCGTGATCGCCGCTGCGCTGGGTGGTGATGCGAAAGCGCTCGGCCGCCTGCATCTCGGGGATGGTCAGCTGCAGCAGCTGCTGCCGGATGGCCGCCAGCGGCTCGGTGGCGGGCAGCTCAAACTGGTGGCAGTGCCGCATGACGTGGTAGATGGTGCGCATCTGCCCCGCCAGGGCAGCCAGGGGGCGGGTGGGGGCTTCGCTGGCGATCGCCACTTGCCCGTCAATGCCCAGCGGCCGGCACTCGGGGGTCGCGGGCGGGCAGCCCGCTGCCTGGGCTCGCTCGCGCCACTCTGCCGCAACGACGCTCTCGAGGCCCGGGTTGGTGGTCAAGCATAGGGCAGTCATAGGCAGAGGCTAGCTCGAGCTGCCCGCGCCGGGCGCCGACGCGCTGGGCCGCGGCCTGCTCGGCGCTGAGGTGGACGTAGTTGCGGCCCATGGGGGGCAAGCCTGCCTCGCGAATGCGCGCTTCCAGGCACCGGAGCGCTCGGGGCGGTGCCGCAGGTGCTTGCTGAGCTTAACGCGCCGAGCGGCATCCATGGCAGCTCGGGTGCGGTTAGGCCGTTGGCGTGGGCACCTTATCGAGCAGGGCGCCGGCGATTTGCTCCCACTCTTGCTCCAGGCTGGCTTGGCTCATGGACCGGCCGCTGCGGCCGTACCAGAAGCGAGCGTTGCCCAGATCCCCTTCCTCGCGGTGCAGGTGGGCGTGCACCCAGGCGTTATCGGCCCCAGGAGCGTTCTGGACGATTTGATGGGCCGTGTCCCAGTCGCCTTGCCGGTCGTACCAGAGCGCCTGCAGCGGCTTGGGCAGCGAGCTCGGGCACTCGGTGAGCTGCTTGAACGCCGCTAGCGTCATGGCCATGGTGACCCCTAGAACTCGGCACGCCTTTGCTTGCTATCGTACCGCGCGATCGCGGCGGCTCCGCTGTTGTTAGCGTAAGGGCACTTCGCGCAGGACCCTAAGCGCATGCGGCGAGCGGCGACCTGGGACGCCAGCGGGGCGTACCGCTACTGGTTGGAGCGCGCCTGGGACGAGAGGCAGCCGCGCCTGCACGTGATCATGCTTAACCCCAGCACCGCCAATGCCGAGCGCGACAACCCCACCATCCGGCGCTGCCTGCAGTTTGCCCGGGATTGGGGCTACGGCGCGCTCGAGGTCACCAACCTGTTTGCCTACAGCAGCCCCCACCCCGAGCGGTTGCACTGGGTGCGCTCGCCGGTAGGGCCAAATAACGATGCTTACCTGGCAGCCAGCCACCGCCGCGCCGCCCCCACTGTCGTTGCTTGGGGCAACCGCGGGGACCTCAACGGCCGCGACCGGCAGGTAACGGCGCTGCTGCAGGCGGCCGGGCCGCTTAGCTGTCTGGGCCTGACACAGCGCGGCTGCCCGCGCCACTCACTCTACCTGCCGCGGCAGACGCAGCCTAGGGCGCTAGCCGAAGCGCCATGAGTGCCCGATCCGAGCCCCTAGCGGCGCGCCTGCGCCCCCAGACGCTGGAGGAGTTTGCCGGGCAGCAGCACATCATCGGTCCGGGGCGGCTGCTGCGGCGGGCCATCGAGGCCGATCGACTGACCTCACTGATTTTCTACGGCCCGCCCGGAACGGGCAAAACCACCCTCGCCGAGGTCATTGCCCGCACCACGCAGGCGC
>PXQH01000064.1 GCA_003022125.1 Cyanobacteria bacterium QS_8_64_29
GTTGCAGCAGTGGCTGTTCCGCCAGCTAGAGAGTCTCTCGAACCGAGAGATTCGTTCGCTGACCAGCCGGAGCTTCATTCGCCGGGCGGTCCGGACGTTTAATAAAGTGCATAGTTTATGAAAAGTGGGATGACGCGGAGCTGCGCTCGACCCTGCAGCAGCCGCCCCTGTCGGCCCAGAAGGCCCCGCCTGCTTTCCAAAACCTAGATCGCCCCACCACCGACGAGATCCTGGCCGGCCAGTACAACAACTTCTACGAGTTCGGCGGCGGCAAATCCATCTGGCCCCAGGCCCAAAAGCTCCCCACCCAAGGTTGGCAGGTCAGCGTGGGCGGGGAAGTCAAAACGCCGCGCACCTACGACCTCGACGATCTCAAGCGCCGCTTCCGCCTGGAGGAGCGCATCTACCGCTTCCGCTGCGTCGAAGCCTGGTCCATGGTGCTGCCCTGGATCGGCTTCCCCATGCGTGCGCTCCTGGCCGATGTTAAGCCCACTGCGCGGGCGCGCTACGTCCGCTTCACCTCTCTCTATGACAGCGATCGCATGCCCGGCCCCACGTTTCAGTTGGGCTCGCGGCCCTGGCCCTACACCGAAGCGCTGCGCCTGGACGAAATGGCCAACGAACTGGCCTTTTTCGCCATCGGCATCTACGGCCACGCGCTGCCCAAGCAGCACGGCGCCCCGCTGCGGGCAGTACTGCCTTGGAAGTACGGGTTCAAAGGCGCCAAATCCATCGTTGGCATCGAGTTCACCTCAACCCAGCCGGCAACGTTCTGGCATACGGTGGCGCCCGACGAGTACGGCTTCCAAGCCAACGTCAACCCCAACGTGCCCCACCCGCGCTGGTCGCAAGCCACCGAAAAATTCATTGCCCATGGCCCCGAGCTCTCCTGGGAGATGCGCGACACGCAGCTCTACAACGGCTATGCCGACTGGGTGGCCGAGCTGTATCGTTGAGGGGAGCCTTCGCTAGCCCGAGGTGACGCCGCCCCCGCATGACAGCCTCGCCGTCTACCGCAACCGCCGATTGGCCCGCGCTGCTGCAGCAGTTGCTGGCGCGCCAGTCGCTGTCCCAGGCGCAAGCCGCCCAGCTCATGAGCGGGTGGTTGCAGGATGCTATTCCGCCGTCGCTCTCAGGTGCCATCCTGGCAGCCTTGGAACTCAAGGGGATCTCGGCAGCAGAACTGGCAGGCATGGCGCAAGTGCTGCAGGCCCAATCCGCTGGCGGCAGCCGCGAGCTGGCCACCCCTCTAATCGATACCTGCGGTACCGGCGGCGATGGGGCGGCCACCTTCAACATCTCCACGGCCGTGGCCTTTGTCGCGGCTGCTGCCGGTGCCCGCGTGGCCAAGCACGGCAACCGCTCGGCCTCAAGCCGCGTTGGCTCGGCTGACGTGCTAGAGCAGCTGGGCATCGATTTGGCTGCCTCCGCCGAGCGCAGCCAGGCGGCCCTGGAGGAAGTGGGCATTGCCTTTGCGTTTGCCCCCCACTGGCACCCCGCCCTCAAGCAGGTCGCGCCGCTGCGGCGCACGCTGGGGGTGCGGACAGCGTTCAACCTGCTCGGGCCGCTGGTCAACCCGTGGTGCCCCAGCGGTCAGGTTGTGGGCGTCGCCGATTCGCAGCTGGTTGAAACTGTGGCGCAGGCCCTGCAGCAGTTGGGCGCCGATCGCGCCATCGCCCTGCACGGGCGCGAAGGGCTGGATGAAGCCGGGCTGGCCGCCGGCAGCGATCTGGCCGTTGCCAGCGGCGGGCGCGTTTGGCAGGCCCAGCTCGAGCCGCAGCAGCTGGGGCTCGCGCCCGCCCCCACCGCGGCCCTGCGCGGCGGCGACCTGGCCGAGAACGCCCGGATTTTGCGCCAGGTCCTGCAGGGGCACGGGACGCAGGCCCAGCAGGATGCCGTCGCGCTCAATGCCGCCCTAGCCCTGCAGGTTGCCAGCATCGTCCCGCTTGAGGCCCACCAGGCCGGGCTAGACTGCGCCCGCGAGGTGCTCCAGAGCGGGGCAGGTTGGGCCAAGCTGGAGGCCCTGGCGCAGTTCTTGGGCCGCTGAGATCGGCGGGCTGCTAGATTGGAGAGCGGTTCGATGCTGGCGTACCGCCCATGTCGCTTTCTGCCCTAGAGGCCCCACCTGCCCTGCTGGTCCTGGCCGATGGCAGCACGTATTGGGGGCGCTCGTTCGGCGCACCCGGCACGATCGTGGGCGAGGTGGTTTTTAATACGGGCATGACCGGCTATCAGGAGGTGCTTACCGACCCCAGCTACCGCGGCCAAATCGTCACCTTTACCTATCCTGAGCTGGGCAACACCGGCGTCACCCCCGAAGATGACGAGTCGGCCGGGCCCCAAGCGCGCGGCGCGATCGCGCGCAACGTCTGCTACGCCCCCAGCAGCTGGCGCGCCCGCGATACCCTTCCTAACTACCTGCAGCAGCACGGCATTCCGGGGATCTACGGGGTCGATACGCGCGCGATCGTCCGCCGGATCCGATCGTTGGGGGCCATGAACGGCGGCATCTCCACCGAGATCCGCGACCCCGAGCACTTGCTGCAGCAGGTGCGGCAAGCCCCCGATATGGCGGGGCTCAACTTGGTTTGGGAGGTCACGACGCCCCATATCTACGAGTGGTCCGATCCCAGCGATCCGGTCTGGGAGTTCCGCCCGGCCGCAGGGGGCAGCGATAGCGAGCCGCTGACGGTCGTAGCGCTCGATCTGGGCCTCAAGCGCAACCAACTGCGTCGCCTGGCCAGCTACGGCTGCCGCATCATTGTCGTGCCGGCCGATACCCCAGCCCAGACCATCCGCAGCTACCAACCGGATGGCCTGTTCCTCAGCAACGGCCCCGGCGATCCGGCAACCGTCACCGAGACCATCGAAACCGCTCGCGAGCTCTATCAAGGTGGTTGCCCCACCTTTGGCATCTGCATGGGACATCAGCTTTTGGGATTGTCGTTGGGGGGCAAGAGTTTCAAACTCAAATTCGGCCACCGCGGCCTCAACCAGCCCGCCGGGCGGCCGCAGCAGGTCGAGATCACCAGCCAGAACCACGGCTTTGCCATCGCGGCTGACTCGCTGCAGGGGCGCGATGACATCGAGATTACCCACCGCAATCTCAACGACCGCACGGTGGCAGGCCTGCGCCACAAATCCCTGCCGGTGTTCTCGGTGCAGTACCACCCGGAGGCCAGCCCCGGCCCCCACGATGCCGACTACCTGTTCGAGCGCTTTGTCGCCCTGATGCGATTGCAGCGCGCCCGATCAGGCCCGCAAGCGGAAGCCCAGCTCGGTACCTGAGGTGCGCTAGCATAGAGCCTTGACTCAAAATCGCCATCAACTGCTTGGAGGGAGGCCACCATTCCTGAGCCGCTTGCTTTAACGGTCAGCCTGCGCGGGACCCGAGAGGCCCGCGAGAACTGCCAGATCTTCCGGTTGACCGGGCTAATGGATGCGTTCTCCGAGTCGGCGCTGCGCACCACAATCGGCAACTATTTCGAGCAAGGCCCTCCCAACCTGATTTTGGACCTCTCGCAGATCGACTTTATCGATAGCTCCGGCATCGGCGCCCTGGTGCAGCTGGTCAAAAAAGTCCAGAACGTGGGCGGTACCCTGCAGATCGTGACCAACGCCCGCGTGACGCAAACGGTGAAGCTCGTCCGCTTGGAAAACTTCCTATCGCTGCGCTCATCGCTGGATGAAGCGCTCGAGCAGGTGGGGGCGTAGCATTGGGGGCAAGCGCAGGTGAGCGACCGAGCGCCCGATGCCGACGCCGATCTGGGGCACGCTGCCGCGCGCTTGCGCGTTCTGGGGGCAGCGCCGCAGGCGCTATCGCAGCTCGAGCGGGCCTCACCAGCGGCCCTAGCCTACTTGGGGGATGCCGTTTACGAAACCCACGTTCGCGCCCGTCACCTACTACCGCCCAAGCGCCTCGAAACCTACCATCAGCACGTAGTGGCCGAGGTGCGGGCCGAGCACCAGGCGCGCCAACTGGACTGGCTGGAGCCGCACCTCACCGAGGCCGAGCGCACCCTGGTGCAGCGCGGCCGCAATGCCAGCTCGGGCCGGCCCCGACGGCTGTCGCGCCGCGTTTACCAGCGCGCGACTGGGCTGGAGGCGCTGATGGGCTATTTGTTCCTGCAAGACCCGCAACGCTTGAGCCAGCTGCTAGCGTTGCTAGAGCGCGATCGCGGTGAGTCGCAGTAACTGTAGCCATCATGAGCGAGCGATCGACACCAGCGCCCCGCAAGCGCAAATCTGCCCGAGAGCGCCCCAACCGCAAGGGAGCGCCTCCCAGCAACCGGGCCAAGCCCAAGCGCAGTGCCGAGCCGGAGCCGGATGGCGCCGCCGAGGAGCTCGTCTACGGCCGCCGTACCGTGCTGGCGACCTTGGAGAGCGAGCGGCCTCTCAATCGCATCTGGATCGCCCCGCGCTTGCGCTACAGCGCGCCGTTCCACGCGCTGCTCGATCGGGCCAAGGGCCGCGGGGCAGCCATTGAGGAGGTGCCGCCGCACCGCTTGGATCGCATCGTCAAAGGCGGCAACCACCAGGGGGTCGCGGCGCAGGTCTCGCCCTATGCCTACTGCGATTTGGCGGTCTTGACCGAGCAGGCGCTGGCCCGACGTGATCGCGCCACGCTGGTGGTCTGCGACGGCATTACCGATCCCCACAACTTGGGCGCGATTGCCCGCTCGGCAGAGGCCTTCGGCGCAGCAGGGTTGGTCTTGCCCAAGCGGCGCGCCAGCGCCATTACGGCAACGGCCATGAAAGTCGCAGCCGGGGCGCTCGAGCGCATTAGCGTGGCGCGGGTGGCTAACATTGCCCGCACGCTGGACCAGCTCAAAGCGAGCGGGTTTTGGATTTACGGAACGGCTGAGGGCGGCCGCCATTCGCTGGAGCAAGCCGAGTTCGACCGCCCCATCGCACTGGCGATCGGCTCTGAGGCCCAGGGCCTGAGCTTGCTGGTGCAGCGCCGCTGCGACGTGCTGGTCTCGGTTCCGCTGATCGGGCAGACCGCCAGCCTCAATGCCTCGGCAGCCGCCGCAGTGGCCCTATACGAGATCGAGCGCCAGCGCCGCGCCCGCCGTCCCATCATCGATGCCGCCGGAGGCAGCTCGGCATGAGCACCAGCGCTAGGGCCAGCTCCCTGCAAGAAGCCCTAATCGATGGATTGCAAGCGCTCGGTTGCGCTGCCTGGGTCGCCATTGTCACCGAGCGCCCGAACTGCACCTACTACTTCGGGCCGTTTTTGTGCCGCCGGGCGGCAGCGCGCTGGCAGCCTGGCTACGTTGAAGACCTGGAGGCCGAAGGGGCCCGCATCGTTAGCGCGACGATCATGCGCTGCCGGCCCCAACAGCTGACGCAACTGCAGGAATCGGCTCCGTCCTAGCGCCGTGCCGAGCGAGCTGTCTACACCGCGAATCGTGCTGGTTGAGCCCAGCGGTGCGCTCAACCTCGGGGCCATCGCGCGCGCCATGAAAAACATGGCCCTGCGCGAGTTGGTGCTGGTCAACCCGCACTGCGATCCGAAAGCTCAAGCGGCCCAACGCATGGCCGTCCATGCCAGCGACATCCTGGCGCAGGCCCGGCAGGCAACCAGCTTGCCCCAAGCGCTGCAGGGCTGCCAGCGCGCGATCGCCACAACCGCTCGCCCCCGGCAGTTCCACGCGCCGCTGGAGTCGCCGCGCGAGGCGCTGCCGTGGCTTTTGGAGGCGCCCTCGGCTTTGGTTTTTGGCCCCGAGGAGCGCGGTTTGAGCAATGCCGAGCTCAACTGCGCCCAGCGCTTTGTCGCCATCCCCAGCAACCCCGACTATCCCTCGCTCAACCTGGCCGCAGCCGTTACCGTCTGTGCCTACGAGCTCTATCAGGCCCGCCGTTCGCCAGCCCCGGCCGCTCGCGACGCAATCCCGGCGCCTCAGGGCGAGGCGGCACCGCTAGAGGAACTCGAGGCCTACTACCAACACCTCGAGTCGGTTTTACTGCAGATCGGGCACTTGGCGCCGCACACGGCGCCAGCGCGCATGCTCAAGCTGCGGCGCCTCTACAACCGAGCGCGTTTGACGCGCGAGGAGCTCGCCTTGCTGCGCGGTACCCTGCGCCAAACCGAATGGGCCATCTCGCAGCCCCCCTCTGCCGGCAGCGGCCCTAGCAGCTAGAGTGGCGGTCGGTCTGGCAGTACCGGCAAGGAGTTGCGGTCCATGGGCAAGCCATCGCGATCACGCCGCACGGCCGACCGCTCCCGAGCGGCGCCGCGATCCGAGCGCCGCCACCCCCGACAGCACCGCCGCAACAGCAACCAGCCCCAGCCGGCTGCCAGCGTGCGAGTGCTGCGATGGGCCATCCGCCTGCTCGTTCTGGGGATGGGCCTGAGCGCGATCGCCGGGACGATCTTGTCGATCGCTGTACCCGCGCGCGAGGCAACCGACTCGCAGGCAATCCCCGAGGCTGCAGGAAGCGGCGATCGCGCGCGCTAAGCGGCAAGTAGTTTACGAATCTTAATAAGATCGTTACACTTATTAAATAGGCACCGCTCGCCCCCGCCTTGCGCAGGCTCGAGTCGCGGAGGCGAGCGGTGCGCCTACTCCCGAGTGCCGTTAGTTGTCAGGTTCGACCATGAAAGGGACTCAATCGCGCTCGACGGCGGCGACCTTCTATACCGACGCCCAAATCGCAACCTGGTTGCGCGGCCTGCTGGCGGTTGCTTGGGCCGATGGCGATTTCAGCCCGGACGAGCGGGAAGCGATCGGCCGCATCGCGCAACAGGAGCTGGCACCCACGGTAGAGTTAGGCGAGCTAGAGCGCATCGAACCGGCCGAACTAGCCCAAGTCCTGGGCGGTGATCGCGCCACCGCCGAGAATTTCATGCGCACGGCCGTGATGGTGGCGATCGCCGACGGGCTCTATACCCCGGCCGAGTCCCAGCTGCTGAATGCCTTCGCGCAAGCGCTGGGTTTGGAGCTGGAGGCGCTCAAATCGCTGGAGCGAACGCTCAGCGATGGAAACGACACCGCTAGTGGCGGTGACGTTCGTGCCGCTTCGGCATCGCAGCAATCCGATGGCAGCGCCTATCCCCACACGGATCTGCTGCAACCGGTCAAGGAATGGTTGCAAGGAGTCGAGGTGCGCGATCCGCGCCTGGCGCGCTTTATTTGTAGAATGATCCCGGCGCAGTGCCCGTTCGAGCGCGAAATTAAGCTCTTTGGGTACAAGATCGTGCGCATCCCGCCGCTGTGCAAGCTCAACCCGCTCTACGAGCAGTTGGTCGATCTGCGCTTTCGCGCCCTGTCTTACCTGGCCGATGAGTGCGGCGAGGACGTCTCGCAATACGTCTAGGAGCGCCCTATGGCGTTGGTCGATCGCGCCACAATCGAGGTCGAAGCCGGCCGCGGCGGGGACGGCCTCGTGGCCTTTCACCGCGAAAAATACGTGCCGGCCGGTGGCCCCTCCGGTGGCAGCGGTGGCGACGGCGGCGCGATCGCGCTGGTGGCAAGCGAGAACCTGCAAACGCTGCTGGACTTTCAATATTCGCCCAGCTTTAGGGCAGCCAGCGGCCAGCGAGGCGGCCCCAAAAATCGCACCGGGGCCAGCGGGGCGGACCGGCATATTGCCGTTCCCTGCGGGACAGTCGCCTACGACGCCGAGACAGGCGAGCGCTTAGGCGATCTGGTCGCGCCCGGGCAAACGCTAACGGTCGCGCGCGGCGGCCGCGGCGGTTGGGGCAACCGCCGCTACTTGAGCAATCACAATCGTGCTCCCGAACGGGCCCGCGCCGGCGGTGCCGGCCAGAGGCGGCGCTTGGCGCTCGAGCTCAAGCTGCTGGCCGATGTGGGGGTGGTGGGCCTGCCCAACGCCGGCAAATCCACCCTCATTGCCGCGCTATCGCAAGCCCGGCCCAAAATTGCCGATTACCCGTTTACGACGCTTGCGCCCAATCTGGGCGTCGTCCGCCATCCCGGTGGGGATAGCGCGGTCTGGGCCGATATTCCGGGGCTGATCGCGGGCGCGCATGCCGGCGTGGGTCTGGGCCATGACTTTCTGCGCCACATCGAGCGCACGCGGGCGCTGGTTCACGCCATCGATATGACCGCGCCCGATCCCATTGCCGATTTCAAAACACTGCGAGCCGAGCTGGCCGCGTACCAGCCGCAGCTCGCGCGGCGAGCGAGCGCCATTGCCCTCACCAAAGCCGATGCCCTCGATTCGGCCATGCAATCCGCCATCGCCCAAGCGCTATCCGAGCGCACCGAAGCGCCCATCCATTGCATCTCGGCAGTCAGCGGCGCCGGTTTGGAGGCATTGCTGGCGTCCGTGCAAGCCGCCCTGGCCGACCCGGCAGCACCTGCGGGGGCTGGGAACGTTGCGCTGCCTCAGGCGTCTTGGTAGAGAGAGGCTATCCCGCAGCTACACTGATGGGGATAGCTCGAGGCTTTGCCCGTTTCCCTCACCTTTTTTACCCATGACCGTTGCCCAGTTTCCCCGCCACCACCGCCAGCCTCGCTGGCGATGGGCCCCAGCCTTGCTGGCCGGCATCGTAACTGTTGCGGCGCTGCCAGGGGCGGGACGCACCCAAACCAGCAATGGCGGCAACGAATCGGCCCTGACCATCCGCGCGGACACCCAGCGCGCCAATTCCCAAACTGGAGTCATTACGGCCGAAGGCAACGTTCGGATTGCCTACCCAGCACGCGACATCCAGGCAACAGCGGCGCAGGCCAAATACTACCGCGACAAGCGGCGCCTGGTTCTGAGCGGCGGCGTCTACGTCCTGCAAGAGGGCAACAGCTTGCGCGCCGAGCGCGTCACGTACTCGGTTGATCGCGATCACTTGGTGGCCGAATCGGCCCAGAAGCAGCAAGTGCAAGCCACTTACGTTTTGCCCAAGCAGTCGCAAGCTCAGCAGTAACCGCCGCTGCGCGAACGCCGTTCCCTCCGCCAGCTTGACTGTCGTTCTGAAAGATGTCCGCAAGCGCTACGGCCGGCACACGGTCGTTGGCGGTGTCGATCTGAGTGTCTCGCCGGGCGAGATTGTGGGCTTGCTGGGTCCTAATGGGGCGGGCAAGACTACCACGTTTTACACCGCTACTGGCCTGGTCAAACCCGATGTCGGTAGCGTCTGGTTGGGGGCGCGCAATATTACGCCCCTACCGCTAGAGCGACGCTCGCGGTTGGGCATCGGTTACCTGCCGCAGCAGCCCAGCATTTTCCGCCACATGAGCGTGGGCGATAACCTGCGCTTGGCCCTCGAGCACAGCCGAGTGCCCCGTTCCGAGCGGCGCGAGCGCTTGCACGAGTTGCTAGCCGAATTCGATTTGGCGGCGATCGCCCGGCGCCAGAGCACGCAGGTCTCGGGCGGCGAGCGGCGGCGCACCGAGCTGGCGCGCGCCCTGGCAACGGACCGCCGGGGGCCGAGGTTTTTGCTGCTGGACGAACCGTTTGCGGGGGTGGATCCCATTGCGGTAACCGAGCTGCAAGCCACGATCACGCGGTTGCGCGAGCGCGGCATTGGCATGCTGCTCACCGATCACAACGTGCGCGAGACGCTCGCTATCGTCGATCGGGCCTACATCCTCAAAAGCGGCGAGGTTTTGGCAGCCGGCACGGCCAGCGAGCTCTATCGCAACCCCCTCGTGCGGCAGTATTACCTGGGCGAGAGCTTCCAACCCTAGTGGGGCTTTCTCCCCGGTAGCGCCTTGCGGCGGGCCTGCCATCGCCGCTGTCACGCAAGCCATTAGGGCCTTCCGTGCTAGACCGTTACCTGCTACGAGAACTCCTGCTGCCGTTTTTATTCGGCATTGGCCTGTTTGCTGCCATCGGCATCTCGGTGGGCAGCCTGTTCGAGCTGGTGCGCCGCGTTACCGATTCGGGGCTGCCGTGGCAAGTTGCCGCCGAAGTTCTGCTGCTCAGGGTGCCGCAGTTTGTGGCCTATGCCTTCCCCATGGCCACGCTGCTGGCTAGCTTGATGGCCTACAGCCGCCTGAGCAGCGATAGCGAGCTCGTGGCCATGCGCAGCATTGGCATCGGCACGGTTCGCCTGATTGCGCCGGCTATTGCCTTGGGCCTGATCGTGACCGGATTGACGTTTCTGTTTAACGAGCTGATCGTCCCGGCGGCCAACCAGCAAGCCTCCACCACGCTGGAGCGCGCGCTCGATCGCGAGGATCCGGGGCTCCAAAAGCGCAACATCCTGTTTGCTCAATACCGCGAGGTGGGGGATGGCGGGCAGGGCAAAGTGCTATCGCGCCTGTTTTATGCCGAGCGCTTCGACGGCGAGCGCATGCGCGGGCTGACGGTCCTCGATCGCTCCCAACAGTCGGTGCGCCAAATCGTCTCCGCCCAATCCGCCACCTGGAATCCCGCCCAGAACCGCTGGGATTTTTACAACGGCACCAACTACCTGATTGCCGCCGATGAGTCGTTTCGCAACATCGTTCGCTTCGAGCACCAAGCGCTGGATCTGCCCAAGACGCCGCTCAAGTTGGCCCAAACGGATCGCGATGCCGACGAGATGAGCTGGGCGCAGGCCCGCGAGCGCTTGCAAACGCTGCGCGGGCACGGCAGCGAGCGCGAGCTGCGCAAGCTGCGCGTGCGCATCCACCAGAAAGTATCGCTGCCCTTTGCCTGCCTCATTTTTGGTTTTTTGGGCGCTGCCTTGGGCGTCAAGCCGCCGCACGCCGGCCGAGGCACTAGCTTCGGCATCAGCATCCTGGTGGTGTTTGGCTACTATGTCGTCTTTTCGCTAACTGGCGCCATGGCGCAGGTGGGGACGATTCCGCCGCTGCTAGGGGGCTGGGTGCCCAACTTGCTGGGCCTGAGCAGCGGCGGCTACTTGCTGCTTCGGGCCGCTCGCTAGCCGTTCCCTGCCTCAAAGTGCCCCGCAATCGCCTCGGCAAACGCCGAGCACGACAGCGGCGGTTCCACCGGCGGCTCCATCAGGCGGGCCAAATCGTAGGTGACCTCGCGGGCGGCAATGGCGCTGCCCACGCCGCGATGGATGGCATTAGCGGCCTCCTGCCAGCCCAAAAACTCCAGCATCATGGCCCCTGAGAGAATCAGCGAGCTGGGATTGGCGCGATCGCGCCCGGCGTGCCGCGGGGCCGTGCCGTGGGTGGCCTCAAAGATGGCGCAGCGATCGCCAATGTTGGCGCCAGGCCCCATGCCTAGGCCGCCAACCAGGGCAGTTGCCGCGTCCGAGAGGTAGTCGCCGTTGAGGTTGGTCGTGGCCAAAATGGAGTAGGCCTCGGGGCGGGTCTGGATCTGCTGGAAGGCGCTATCGGCAATGCGATCGTTGACCAGGACCTTATCGCGCCACTGGCCGCCCCCGTGGGTTTCGCCAATGGCATCCAGCACCGCTCGGACTTCGCGAGCGCAGGCATCGCGCTGCTGGGCCGGGAGCACGTCAAAGCCCGGCTCGAGCTGGCGGGCGTTGCCCGCCACTGACAGCTCGGGATCCGCCTCCTGGTTGCCCAAGATCCAGGACTCGCGCTCGGTGACGCAGGCGTGGCGAAACTCAGTGGTGGCCAGTTCGTAGCCCCAGTCGCGAAAGGCTCCCTCGGTGTATTTCATGATGTTGCCTTTGTGCACCAGGGTGACGGTGCGCTTGCCGGGGGGCAGCTGCTGCGCGTGCCGGATGGCGCGGCGGACCAGGCGTTGGGAGCCGGTTTTGCTAATGGGCTTGATGCCGATGCCAGCATCAGGCGGGATCTGCAAGCCTTGTTGCTCGGCTGTGGCCGGAATGAGGCTCTCGTTGAGCTGGCGGATGAGCTCGCTGCCAACTTCACTGCCCTGGGCCCATTCGACGCCCAGGTAGAGGTCTTCGGTGTTTTCGCGATAGACAATGGCATCCAGCCGCTCCGGGTACTTGTGGGGCGAAGGGACCCCCGGGTAGTGGCGCGACGGGCGGACGCAGGCGTAGAGATCGTTTTGCTGCCGCAGGGCCACGTTGAGCGAGCGGATGCCGCCGCCTACGGGCGTCGCGAGCGGTCCTTTAATGGCGATGCCGCAGTCGCGGATGGCGTTGCGGGTATCGGCCGGTAGGTGCTGCTGGGCGCCGTAGCGATCGCAGGCTTCGCTGCCGGCAAAAACCTGGAACCAGCGAATCCGGCGCCGATCCCCGTAGGCAGCCGCCACGGCCGCATCCAGCACCCGCTGGGTGGCCGGCCAAATGTCGGCACCAATGCCATCACCGCGAATGAAGGGGATGATGGGCTCATCCGGTACCACCGGTTGACCGTCCTGGTAGCGAATGCGGCTCCCGGTGGTTGGCGGTTCAATCTTGTCGTACATCGTCATCGGGCAGTGGCCAAAATGGCTGAGCGCGTTACGGGTCGCCCTCAGGAGCCGATCCGGTAGCCTCGGTGTCCTCGGGCGCTGGCACCTTTTGAGGCGAGTTTTCCCCGTTTGCCTGCTCCTCGGCTGCCTTACCCGATGCCGCTGGCGGCGGGGATGCCTCCTCGGCCTCGCTCGGTTCGGGCTGAGTGCGCTCGGCGGGCGGCTGTTGGGCGTCCTCTGCAGCGGACTGGGGCGAGCCGGTTGCTTGCTCAGGCTCGCTCGGCGGGCGGGCATGGGGATCGATCAGGCGGCGCGCTTGCGCTGGCGAAAGGTCGCCGCGCTTGAGGCGCGAGAGTGCGTCCTGGCCGCCCGGTTGGTAAGCAAAGCCGCGCACTGTATCGTTAAAGGCATTGGCAACGGGCTCGCCCGCCCCATCCAGCAGCTGCAGGCGGATCCAGTTCTGGCCCGGGCGCAAGCCGCTCAAGTAAACAGGCATCCACCGCTGGAGGCGAAAGCGCTCGCCATTGAGGGTCACCTGCAGCTGCCACTCGGACGGGTTGCCAGCCGCCGATGGCTCGAGGCCGCTGAGGTGCCAATCCAGCAAGATAGGCTCGGCGCCGTACTGCCCTTGCGGCAGGTTGTAGGTCAGCTGCGGCCGGTCGGGATCGGGCATGCGCTCGCCCGTGTCGGTAAAGACGTGGAAGCGGGTCTGGGCGTAGGCCCCCTCGTTTTTGGCGCTCTCGTGCCAGGGGTAGGCAGCGAAGGCGCGTACCGTGTGGCTGCCCCCGGCCAGATCCGCAAAAACAATCGGGTCGCTGGTGTCGTAGACCGTGCGGTAGGGTCGCCCATCAAGCGCGACGTGCAGGTGCGGCCCCAAGCCCCATTCCGGATCGGCAAACAGCGGCCAGTCTTGCACCCGGACCCGCAGCGCCAGCCGCGGCTCCTGCAGCGTCCGGCCCGGCTCAGGGGCGGTAATGGTTACCTGCGGCTGCCGAGCGGCCAGCTGCCGGCGTAGCTCTCGGATGGCTGCGGGCGGCGCCACCTCAGCAATCGCGGGCTCGGCCTCGGCGGGCGGCGGCGTGCTAGCCTCGGGCTCACTTCCCGGGGCGCGGGCATCGCTCTCGGCGCATCCCAGCGTTGCCCAGCCCAGTACCAGCGCCAGCAAGTAAGGCAAGCCCCGCCGCAGCAGCGGCCGGATGGCGATCGCGGTCAACGCGCTTCTCCGCTCGGGCGACAGGCGCTATTGTTGCACGCCTGCGGACCGCTCGGGAGGGGCCACAAGCGCGCTGCCCCAAGCGGGACTGGGGCGTTAAATTTTGTAAACTTATCGGGACTGCATGCCAGTCCAGGGGCAACGCCAAGGCAACCAGGGGCAGGCGCTCGTCAAGCGTTTGGGGGTCTTAAATATTGTTACAGCGCCTCTACAGCGCTGCGACCGCCCTCTATGATTGGCAAATAAGGCAACCTAGCTGCACGCGCGAGTGGCAATCGCTAGCTGTGCCTAACAGCCTTGGCTAGCTTGCGCGGGTTTGGTCGGATTCCCGATGGCAATGGGTTTCACTGTCTGGAGAGAAGAGCCTTATGACTAACAGTCCTCCCGAGCAAGAGGAAAAAGTCAGGGTACAAGTCGATAAAGACCCGGTTCCAACTTCAACCGAGAAGTTCGCCAAACCGGGTTGGTTCGACCGGTCCCTGTCCAAGGGTCCCAAAACCACCACCTGGATTTGGAACCTGCACGCAAACGTTCACGATTTCGACACCCAAGGCAATCTGGAAGAAGTTTCGCGCAAAATCTTTAGCGCTCACTTCGGTCACCTGGCGGTGATCTTCATTTGGCTGAGCGGCATGTACTTCCATGGCGCTCGCTTTTCCAATTACGAAGCTTGGTTGAGCGATCCCACCAACATCGATCCCAGCGCACAAGTGGTCTGGCCCGTGGTGGGGCAAGACATCCTCAACGCCGATGTTGGCGGTGGCTTCCAAGGCATCCAGATCACCTCTGGCTTCTTTTACTTGTGGCGGGCCGCTGGCTTCACTGACACCTTCCAGCTCTACTGCACGGCCATCGGCGCGCTCGTCATGGCCGCGCTGATGCTGTTTGCCGGCTGGTTCCACTACCACAAGCGGGCTCCCAAGCTGGAATGGTTCCAGAACGTGGAGTCGATGCTGAACCACCACCTCGCCGGGCTGCTCGGCCTGGGGTCGCTGAGTTGGGCAGGCCACCAAATCCATGTGGCCCTGCCGGTCAACAAAATGCTGAACTCGGGCGTACCGGCCGATGAGATTCCGCTGCCGCACAAGTTCTTGTTCGATAACGAGCGGATGGCGGAGTTGTTCCCCAGCTTCGAGCAGGGGCTGCGACCCTTCTTTACCCTCAATTGGGGCGAGTACGCCGACTTTTTGACCTTCAAAGGCGGCCTCAATCCCCAAACGGGGGGACTGTGGCTGACCGATACCGCTCACCACCACCTGGCGATCGCGGTCCTGTTCATCATTGCGGGCCACATGTACCGCACCAACTGGGGCATCGGTCACAGCATCAAGCAAATTCTGGAGTCCCACAAAGGCCCCCTGACCGGGGAAGGCCACAAGGGCCTCTACGAAACGCTGACCCAGTCCTGGCACGCCCAGCTGGCCATCAACCTGGCCATGTTGGGCTCGGTGACTGTGATCGTGGCTCAGCACATGTACGCCATGCCCCCCTATCCCTACATGGCGACCGATTACGCCACGCAGCTATCGCTGTTTACCCACCACATGTGGATTGGTGCCTTTTTGATCGTGGGGGCAGCCGCGCACGGCGCCATCTTCATGACGCGGGACTACGACCCTGCCAATCACGTCAATAACGTGCTTGATCGCGTCCTGCGCCACCGCGACGCCATCATCTCCCATCTCAACTGGGTCTGCGTCTTTTTGGGCTTCCACAGCTTTGGCCTCTACGTTCACAACGACACCATGCGGGCCCTGGGCCGACCCCAGGACCTGTTCTCGGACTCGGCCATCCAGCTGCAGCCCGTTTTTGCTCAGTGGATCCAAAACCTCCATACAGCGGCACCGGGCGGTACCGCCCCCACCGCAACCGAGCCGGCCAGCGTTGCCTTTGGCGGTGGCGTGGTTGAGGTCGGTGGCAAAGTCGCCATGATGCCCATCGAGCTGGGCACGGCTGACTTTATGGTGCACCACATCCACGCCTTCACCATCCACGTCACCGTCCTGATTCTGCTCAAGGGCGTGCTGTTCGCCCGCAACTCGCGCCTGATTCCGGATAAATCCGAGCTGGGCTTCCGCTTCCCCTGCGACGGCCCCGGCCGCGGCGGGACCTGCCAGGTCTCAGGTTGGGACCACGTCTTTTTGGGACTGTTCTGGATGTACAACGCCCTCTCCATCGTCATCTTTCACTTCAGCTGGAAGATGCAGTCCGATGTTTGGGGCACGGTGGCCCAGGACGGCTCGGTGTCTCACATCACCTCGGGCAACTTTGCCAGCGGGGCCATCACCATCAACGGCTGGTTGCGCGACTTTCTCTGGGCGCAATCCACCGAGGTGATCAACTCTTACGGCTCGGCCCTGTCTGCTTACGGGCTGCTGTTTCTGGGCGCCCACTTTGTCTGGGCCTTCAGCTTGATGTTCCTGTTCAGCGGCCGCGGCTACTGGCAGGAGCTAATCGAGTCCATCGTTTGGGCCCACAACAAGCTCAAGGTGGCGCCCGCCATCCAGCCCCGCGGCCTCAGCATCATTCAGGGGCGCGCTGTGGGTGTCGCCCACTACCTGCTGGGTGGCATCGTGACGACGTGGGCGTTCTTCCTCGCCCGCATCCTGGCGCAGGGATAGATGCGATGGCGATTCGCGGGCTGAGCGCCGGCCCGCGAATCGCTGCCTCCGAACGAGTCGTTGCAGCGAGGAGAGTTTTTAGCCTATGGCTACCAAATTCCCCAAATTTAGCCAGGACCTCGCTCAAGATCCGACAACACGCCGGATCTGGTACGGAATTGCCACGGCCCACGACTTTGAAAGCCACGATGGCATGACGGAGGAAAATCTTTATCAAAAGATTTTTGCTTCCCACTTCGGCCATCTGGCCATCATTTTCCTGTGGACCTCGGGTACGCTTTTCCACGTTGCCTGGCAAGGAAACTTCGAGCGCTGGATCCAAGATCCGCTCAATGTCAGTCCCATCGCCCACGCGGTTTGGGACCCTCACTTTGGCGAGCCCGCCGTGGATGCCTTCACGCAAGCGGGCGCGTCCAACCCGGTTAACATCGCTTATTCCGGGGTCTATCACTGGTTCTATACCATCGGCATGACGGCCAACAGCGACCTCTACCAGGGCGCTGTCTTTTTGCTGCTGCTATCGGCCGTCTTCCTGTTTGCCGGTTGGCTGCACCTGCAGCCCAAGTTCCGGCCCAGCCTGTCCTGGTTCAAAAGCGCCGAGCACCGCCTCAACCACCACCTAGCCGGCTTGTTCGGCGTTAGTTCGCTGGCCTGGGCCGGGCACCTGGTGCACGTGGCCATTCCCGAGTCCCGCGGGCAGCACGTGGGCTGGGACAACTTCCTCTCGGTCAAGCCGCACCCGGAGGGATTGGCCCCGTTCTTTACCGGTAACTGGGGCGTTTACGCCCAAAACCCGGACACGGCCGAGCACGTTTTTGGCACCTCGGAAGGGGCCGGCTCGGCCATCCTGACCTTTTTGGGCGGCTTCCATCCCCAGACCGAATCCCTGTGGCTGACGGATATGGCCCACCACCACTTGGCGATCGCGGTCATATTCATCATCGCCGGCCACATGTACCGGACCAACTTTGGCATCGGGCACAGCATTAAAGAGATGCTCAATGCCAAGACCTTTTTCGGTCGCAACGTGCAGGGGCAGTTCAACCTGCCGCACCAGGGCCTCTACGACACCATCAACAATTCCCTGCACTTCCAGCTGGCGCTCGCGCTAGCGGCAGTGGGGACGGCCGCCTCGCTGGTGGCCCAGCACATGTACTCGCTGCCGCCTTACGCCTTCCTGGCGCGGGACTACACCACCCAGGCGGCGCTCTACACCCACCACCAGTACATTGCGGGCTTTTTGATGGTGGGGGCCTTTGCCCACGGGGCCATCTTCATGGTCCGCGACTACGATCCCGAGCAGAACAAAGGCAACGTGCTGGATCGGGTGCTGCAGCATAAAGAAGCCATCATCTCCCACCTGTCGTGGGTGTCGCTGTTTCTCGGGTTCCACACCCTGGGCCTGTACGTGCACAACGATGTGGTGGTGGCCTTTGGCACCCCCGAAAAGCAAATCCTGATCGAGCCGGTTTTTGCCCAGTTCATCCAGAGCGCCCACGGCAAAGCCCTCTACGGGATGGAGACGTTGCTATCCAACCCCGACAGCATCGCTGCCAACGCCGGCGGTGCCTGGTTGCCGGGCTGGCTGGAGGCCATCAACAGCGGCAATAACTCGCTGTTTTTGAACATCGGGCCCGGTGACTTCCTGGTCCACCACGCCATTGCCCTGGGCCTGCACACCACGACCCTGATCCTGGTCAAAGGCGCCCTAGACGCCCGCGGCTCGAAGCTGATGCCGGACAAGAAAGACTTCGGCTACAGCTTCCCCTGCGATGGCCCCGGCCGCGGTGGCACTTGCGACATCTCGGCCTGGGACGCCTTCTATCTGGCCATGTTCTGGATGCTGAACACCATCGCCTGGGTGACCTTCTACTGGCACTGGAAGCACTTGGGCGTCTGGCAGGGCAACGTCGCGCAGTTCAACGAGAGCTCCACTTACCTGATGGGGTGGCTGCGCGACTACCTCTGGCTCAACTCCGCCCAGCTCATCAACGGCTACAACGCCTTTGGCATGAACAACCTCTCGGTCTGGGCGTGGATGTTCCTGCTGGGCCACCTCATCTGGGCGACGGGCTTTATGTTCCTGATCTCCTGGCGGGGCTACTGGCAGGAGCTGATCGAGACGCTGGTCTGGGCGCACGAGCGGACGCCGCTGGCCAATCTCGTCCGCTGGAAGGACAAGCCCGTGGCCATGTCCATCGTTCAAGGCCGCCTGGTCGGGTTGGCCCACTTCACCGTCGGCTACATCCTGACCTACGCCGCCTTCCTGATCGCCTCGACGGCCAGCAAGTTCGGCTAGCGCCGCTTGCCTGACCGTCGCGCTCCCCAAAAAGGCCCCCTGCCTTCTGGCAGGGGGCCTTTCGCGATCTCGGGGATTGGGCGGGGATTAGGAGGCCAGCATCTCCACCGAGAGCCGCTTAAAGGTCAGCCGCTCGGCCTCGACATCGATGTAGATGGTGTCGCCGTCGTGGTAGTCGCCGCGCAGGATGCCCTGGGCGATACTGGTCTCGAGGTGGCGCCGCACGGCCCGCCGCAGCGGGCGAGCGCCGTAGACCGGGTCAAAGCCCGCCTCGGCCAGAAAGTCCAGTGCCCCCTCCGAGAGGCGCAGCGAGAGCTTTTGCTCCTGCAGGCGCTGCTCCAGCTGCTGTACCTGCAGCCGGACGATCTGGCGCAGTTGCGCTTGGCTCAGCGCCCGGAAGATGATCGTCTCATCGATGCGGTTGAGGAACTCGGGCCGGAACTGCTCCTGCATGGCCTCCAGCACGCGAGTGCACATCTCCTCGTAGCGGCTCTCATCGCCGGCCACATCCAGGATCAGCTGCGAGCCGATGTTGCTGGTCATGATGATGATGGTGTTGCGAAAGTCCACCACCCGGCCCTGGCCGTCGGTCAGCCGGCCGTCATCGAGTACCTGCAGCAGGATGTTGAAAACGTCGTAGTGCGCTTTCTCGATCTCGTCGAACAGGATCACCGAGTAGGGCCGGCGCCGGATGGGCTCGGTCAGCTGGCCGCCTTCCTCGTAGCCCACGTAGCCCGGCGGCGCCCCGATCAGGCGCGACATGGAGTGCTTCTCCATGTACTCGGACATATCCAGGCGCACCAGCGCGCTCTCGGTATCGAACAGGTTCTCGGCCAGGGCTTTGGCCAGCTCGGTCTTGCCCACCCCAGTGGGGCCTAGGAAGATGAAGCTGGCCGTGGGGCAGTTGGGATCGGCCAAGCCCGAGCGCGAGCGCTGGATGGCCTCGGCGACCGAGCGCACGGCCTCGTCTTGGCCCACCACGCGCTGGTGCAGCTCGTTTTCTAGGTACAGCAGCTTTTCTTTCTCCGAGGCCATGAGCTTGCTGATGGGAATGCCGGTCCATTTGGAGACGGTCTCGGCAATGTCGGCCTCGGTGACCTCCTCGCGCAGCAGCGTGCTGCCCGAGCGCTGCATCTGCTCGAGCTTGGCCTCGGCCGCCTCGCGCTGCTGCTGCAGCTCGTTCATGCGCCCGTAGCGCAGCTCAGCGGCGCGGTTGAGGTCGTAGGCGCGCTCGGCCTGCTGGATCTCGAGATTGACCTGGTCCATCGTTTCTTTGATGGACTGCAGCTCGTCGATGACTTCTTTCTCCGACTCCCATTGCGCCTTGAGCTGGTTTTGCTGCTCTTTGAGATCGGCCAGTTCGCGATCCAGGGTCTCGAGGCGCTCCTGGGAGGCCGAATCGCTCTCTTTCTGCAGCGAGAGCCGCTCCATCTCGCGCTGCAGGATCTTGCGCTCGATTTCATCCAGCTCTTCGGGTTTGGAGGTGATCTCCATTTTGAGCTTGGCGGCTGCCTCGTCGGTGAGGTCGATGGCTTTATCGGGCAGGTAGCGATCACTGATGTAGCGATCGGAGAGCGTCGCCGCCGAGACCAGCGCCGTGTCGGCGATCTTGACGCCGTGGTGGACCTCGTAGCGCTCTTTGAGTCCGCGCAGGATGGAGATGGTGTCCGCCACGCTGGGCTCATCAACATAAACGCCCTGGAAGCGCCGCTCCAGCGCGGCGTCTTTTTCGATGTACTTGCGGTACTCATCCAGGGTCGAGGCGCCGATGCAGCGCAGCTCCCCGCGCGCCAGCATGGGCTTGAGCAGGTTGCTGGCATCCATGGCGCCGTCGGTGGCGCCTGCGCCCACCACGGTGTGGATCTCGTCAATAAAGGTAACGATCTGCCCTTCGGAGTCTTTAATCTCGTTGAGGACCGCTTTGAGGCGCTCCTCAAACTCGCCGCGGTACTTGGCACCCGCCACCAGCGCGCCCATATCCAGCGCGATCACTTGGCGATCGCGCAGGGATTCGGGGACGTCGCCGTTGACGATGCGCTGGGCCAGCCCCTCGACAATGGCCGTTTTGCCCACCCCGGGCTCGCCCATCAGCACAGGGTTGTTTTTGGTGCGGCGCGAGAGGATCTGCACCGTGCGGCGGATTTCGTCATCGCGCCCGATGACCGGATCGAGCTTGCCTTGCTGCGCCCACTCGGTCAGGTCGCGGCCGTATTTCTCCAGCGCTTCGTACTTGCCTTCGGGGTTGGGATCGCTCACGCGCTGGGAACCGCGGATCTGCTGGATAGCTTGCTGCAGGTGGCTCTCCTGCAGGCCCAGGTCCGACAGCAGCGACTTGCCGAAGCGCTCGTCCTGGGCATAGGCTAGAACCAAATGTTCGACGGAGATGTAGTCATCGCCCCAAGCCTGGCGCTGCTGCTCGGCCCGGTCCAGCAGCGCGTCCAGGCTTTTGCCCAAATACACCGAGCCTTCCACGTTGGAGACCTGGGGCTGGCGCTTGATAAAGGCATCGGTGCGCTCGTGCAACCGATCAATCTCAACGCCAGCCTTATCGAAAATGCTGGCGGCCAACCCTCGCTGCTCAAGCAGCGATTTGAACAGGTGCTCAGTCTCGATTTGTTGGTGGCGGTTTTGCTTGGCCAGCTCGGGGACGCTGGCGATGACTTCCCAAGCTTTTTCGGTGAACTGATTGGGGTTGGTGGGTTGCATACCGGATCCCTCCTAACGGCTGGCTGCCCAATGGGTCGCTGCGACTGGTTGGGTTTGCTTTAATTTTAGTGAGCCGCCAGCCCAGTTTCTGGCCTGCGAGCCCTACTGGGGCAGTAGGGTTTTCCGTTCCTCGATGGCCCGATGATCTATCTGCCAGTTTCGTCGCTGCTGTTCCTGCTGCTGCTGGTTTTGGTGCCGCTACTGTGGGCGGCGCTGGCCATCGACATCGTCCGCATCGCAGCGACCAAGTTGGGCTTTGCCCCCGAGGTGGCCGTGCCGCTGCTGCTGGCGATCGTGCTGGGCAGCACCATCAACCTGCCGCTCTACCGCAAAGAGGCTGAGGTGGAGCTCGTCGATGACATCGCGGCGCTGTTCCAGCGCCAGTTCTGGGGCATCCCGCTGCCTCGGATCAAGCGCTCGATGGTGGTGGCGCTCAATGTTGGCGGCGGCCTCATTCCCACCCTGCTGGCGCTCTACCAGCTGCAGCAAGCCAATGCCGCCGCCATTTTGGCCGTGACGGCGCTCGTGACGGCTGTCAGCTACTTTGCCGCCCAGGTCGTGCCCGGCATCGGCATTCAGATGAACCCGCTGCTGGCGCCGCTAACCGCGGCGGCGGCCGCGCTGATCCTGCAAGATGCAGCGCCTGTGGCAGTAAGCAATCCCTCGGCGGTTGCCTTTGCCGGCGGCATCCTGGGCACCCTGTTGGGCGCGGACCTGCTCCACCTCAAGGATTTGAACGACGCTAGCGGCGGCGTCCTCAGCATTGGCGGTGCCGGGGTGTTCGATGGCATTGCCCTGTGCGGGCTAATCGCGCTGCTGCTGACCTGAGCATCCTCCGTTAAAATGCAGGCGCCCGCTCGTTGGAGTCGCCATGGCCAAGATCGTCAGCCGCCGCCCGCTGGGCCAGCAGCCGGTCTATGACATCGGCGTTGCCCGGGACCACAACTTCGTCCTGGCCGATGGGTCGGTGGCCTCAAACTGCTTTAACAAGTCCCACTCCACCGCCTACGCCTACATTACCTACCAGACGGCGTACCTCAAGGCCAATTACCCGGTGGAGTACATGGCCGCGCTGCTATCGGCCAACAGCGACAGTACCGACAAAATCGAAAGATACATCGAAACCTGCCAGCGGATGGCGATCGCGGTCGAGCCGCCCGATATCAACCGCTCGCAGGTGAGCTTCACCCCTGTGGGCGATGCCATTCTGTTTGGGCTCTCGGCGGTGCGCAACGTGGGTCACAGCGCCATCGAAAATATCCTGGCAGCGCGCGAGCAAGCCGGCGGGGCCTTCCAGTCGCTCGCCGATCTGTGCGCGCGCGTCGATTTGCAAACAGTCAACCGCCGCGCCCTGGAATCGCTGATCTACTGCGGTGCCCTGGACTGCCTGGGCAGCAACCGCAACCAGCTCATCTGCAGCCTCGAGCCCATGCTGAAGTGGGCCCAGGGCCGGGCGCGCGCGCGCAATAGCGGGCAGTTTAGCTTATTTGAGGCCGATGCCTCGAGTTCGGAGACGGATGGCTTCGCCGATGCCCCGGTCCTGGAAAACGTCGCCGATTTCTCGCCGGCGGATAAGCTCAAGCAAGAAAAGGACCTGCTGGGATTCTACGTCTCCGACCATCCGCTCAAAGCCACCCGCCAGGCCGCTCGGGTGTTTGCCCCCGTCAGCCTGGGCGAGCTGGGGGGCTACGAGGCCAAGCAAGCGGTCAGCGCGCTCGCCCTAGTGGCCGAAGCCAAGCCCGTCACGACCAAAAAAGGTGATCGCATGGCCTTCGTCACGCTCGAGGATCTCTCCGGGCAGGCCGAGGGTGTGGTCTTTCCGGATGCCTACGAGCGCATCGGATCGCTGCTGGAGGCGGACGCACGCCTGATCGTTTGGGGCAAAGTCGATTGGCGCAACGAGCAGCCGCAGCTGCTGGTCGACGATGCCGAGACCGTGGAGCGCGTCCGCATGGTGGTGGTGGATCTCACGCCGCAGCAGGCAGCCGACCGGCAAGCCTTGCGCCGGTTGCAAGATACCCTACAGTCGCAATCGGGCGAGCGCGCCCCGGCGCGCGTCCCGGTAGTAGGGGCCATTGGCGATGGCAGCCGCCAGCAATTCGTGCGCTTTGGGCCCCGCTACTGGGTGCCCGACGATGGCGAGGCCGTGGAGCGGCTCAACGCCATGGGCTTTAGCGCGCGGGCGGCTGCCTTGATGGGCCAGCGCTAGAAGGGGATGTCGTCGAGGTTGGCCTCGGACTCGGCAGCGGCACTGGTCTCGGGCACTCGGGCGGCTGTACCGGCCTCGCTCGATCCGGTGGCGCCGGTTTCGGCCTCGCCCGCTGAGGCACTGGCCAGCGCCGCTAGGGGATGGATGCGGTAGGCAATCAGCTCGGTCCGCTTCTCTTTAAATCCCTCCGGCCGGTCGATGGCGTTCATTTGCAGGCGCCCCTCAATGATGAGGCGATCGCCAACGGCGCGCTCCTGCTGGATCCGGGTGGCCAAGTTGCCCCAGCCAACGACTTTGACCGTGGCCGGGGGATCGTCCTGGCGCAACCCCGGAAACTCCACCAGCATCTCGGCCACCGGGGTCTGGTTGTCCTGGGTGTAGCGCAGCTCCGGTGCGCTGGCGACCTGCGCCATCAGGATGCAGCTATTCATGGCAGCGGCGTAGAATCGGGTCGGCTCTAGCTTAGCCGCGCTGGGAACCCTCAGGCGCTGCCCACCTCAACCGCCTGCTCGCGCTCGATGAAGTCTTGCACGCGCTGGCAGTAATCCTGCAGTATCCGCTCCACCCAGTCGCGGTCCTCACCGTTGGCAAAGACGTGCACCAGCGGCTCGCTGGCATCCGGCAGCACCAGCACCCAGTCGTCGCCGCTCCCGTGGGCGATCTTGACGCCATCGATCAGCGCTAGGTGATCGGCAGCGTGCGTCTCAACCAAGTGGCGCATCAGGCTGCCCTTGACGGCCCAGGGGCAGTGCATGGTGTGGGATTGGTGGCAGACCTGGGGCAGCCCCTTGCGGATCTCGGCCAGCGAGCGCTCCTGCACGGTGATCAGCTCGATGAGCTTGGCAATGCAGAACATGGCATCGAAGCCCGGATGCAGCTGCGGAAAGATAAAGCCCGTCTCGCCACTGCCGCCCAAAATGGCATTGGGCCGCTGCTGGATGGCTTCCATCAGGGCCGTGGGATTGGCTTTGGTGCGCACGACATTGCCGCCGTGTCGTTCGGCAATGCGCTCGACCGTGCTGGCGGCATGCACCGGCACCACGACCGTGCGGCGCGGGTGCGAGGCCAACAGGGTCTCCACCATCAGCGCCGTCAGCAGCTCGCCGCGAATGGGCGTGCCGGTCTCGTCCACCAGCGTTAGCTGCTCGCCGTTGGCTGCCACTTGCGCGCCAAAAGTGGCGCTCAGGGCCCCCACCACCTGGCCCAGCTGGCCGAGCAGGGTCTCGCGCTCCTGGGCCGAGAGGGCCGTCTGGCTGAGCGTGGCGTTGAGCACCACGGCATCGCAGCCGAATTTGGCCATCAGGCGCGGCAGGACGGCCCCCGAGACCGCATAGGCATAGTCAATGACGACCTTGGCGCGGCTGTTGCGCACCGCCTCGACGTTGAGGTTGGCCTCAAACCCGCGGCTGTAGGCATCCAGAATCTGGCTGGGATAGGTCATGTTCCCAATATCGGGAATTTGCACGCGCCGCAGATCCTCTTTGAAGTAGGTGCCCTCCAATTTCTTTTCTTTGGCCTTGGGCAAATCGATGCCGCTGGCGTCAAAAAACTCCAGCAGCATGCTGTCGGTTCGGCTGGGATGGAGCCGTACGTGAATGCCGCCCCAGACCCCCAACTGCGGCACCAAGGTCCGTGCAATGGGAACGGCCGTGGCCTCTAGGTTTTGAATGTTGACCCCAGCCGACATCAACCCCGATACCAGCGAGCGCGTCACCATGCGCGAGACGCTGCGCTGGTCACGCGAGACTGTCACGCTCGCGCCCGGCGGCAGGGTGGAACCGTAAGCCGCCCCCAGCTTGACGGCGAATTCAGGGGTGATGTCGATGTTGGCAATGCCGGTCACCCCCTGCTGCCCGAACAGGTTGCGCTGGGCCATGTTGCCCCAAATCAAGCTGATGTTGAGGATGGCCCCCGACTCGATGCGCTTGTTGGGCCAGACGCGGACGTTGGAGGCGATCAGGGCTTCCTCGCCCACTGTCGAGAGCGTGCCCACCGTCGCCCCTTCCAGGACTTGGGCGCGGCGGCCGACGCGGCAGCCGCGCGCGATGGTGCAAGCTCGCAGGCTGGCCTGCTCGCCGATGGTGGCCCCACTCCAGACCACCGGGTGCTTGAGATCGGCTTCGGCGCCTACTGTGACGTCGTCCCCCAACACCGTTCCGGCGCCGATTTTGACGTTGGGGCCAATGCGGCAGTTATTGCCGATCGCAACGGGGCCCTCAATCTGGGCGCTGGGATCGATAGCGGTGCGCTCGCCCACCCAGAGTCCCGCCTCACGCTGTGGATAGTCAAACTCGAGCGCCACCTGCCCGTTGAGCGCGTCGTACTGGGACTCGCGATAGGCGTTGAGGTGGCCGACATCGCACCAGTAACCGTCGGCAATAAAGCCGTACATGGGGTCGCCCTGGGCCAGCAGTTGCGGGAACAGATCGGTGGAGAAGTCGCTCTCTTCGCCCTCGGGCAGGTAGTCCAGCACCTCGGGCTCTAGGATGTAGGTGCCGGTGTTGACCGTATCCGAAAAGATTTCGCTGCTAGCCGGCTTTTCCAGGAAGCGGTTGATGCGGTAGTCGCTATCGGTAATGACGACGCCAAAGTCCACCGGATTGGGCACGCGCGCGAGCACCAGCGTTGCCTTGGACTGCTTTTGCCGGTGAAAGGCGAGGGCCGCGCTCAGATCGAAATCGGTGATGCTGTCACCGCTGATGACGATAAAACTCTCATCGAGCAAGTTGCTGATGTTTTTGACCGATCCGGCCGTGCCCAGCGCTTGGTCTTGCTCGATGGCGTAGGTCATCGAGACTCCAAACTCGCTGCCATCCTGAAAGTAGTCGCGGATGGCATCGGGAATGTAGTGGAGCGTTGCAACGATTTCCTCAACGCCGTGCCGCTTGAGCAAGCGGATGATGTGCTCGGCAATGGGGCGGTTGAGCACCGGCACCATGGGCTTGGGCAAATCGCAAGTCAGCGGCCTCAACCTTGTCCCCGAGCCGCCCGCCATCAACACTGCCCGCATAGAGCCTCCTTACGCACGCGCTTGCGGGATGCGCTCGCTGCATCCGCCCGGGCGGATCGTTGCTGGCAGCCCACTTCTGCCGGTGGGACGCGCCATGGGCGCTAGTGATAGATTGGACAATCCAAACGGATTTTAACATCGGCTCATCCGCTCGCTCAAAAGCGGGCCAGCCGCGCTGCGTTGGGAGCACGCGAACCATGGGAACGTTGTTGGGGATCGTTTTGCTGGTCGCTTACGGCGCCGGCGTTTGGCGTTTCTGGCGCGGGTTCGAGCGCACCAACTTTGACCCCACGCTGGCCAATCGCCTGGGCCTCTCGCTGCTGTGGCCGGCCCTGATCTGGAACGGGCGCTACCGCCGCAACTTCACCAAGGCCCTCAAAGGCTGAGCGCGCTGCCGCCGGCTGCCATGGGACGCATCTGGCTCATTGGGGGCACCCGCGATAGCGCCCGCGCAGCCGAGGTGATCGCAGCCCTGGGCCTCCCCTGCACCGTCACGGTGGCGAGCGCACCGGCAGCAGCCCTCTACCCCCAGACCCCTTACCTGCAGGTCCGCGTGGGCCGCATGGCGCCAGAGGCGCTGGATGGGTTCTTGCAGCAGGCGGGCATCGCGGCGGTGGTCGATGCCTCCCACCCCCATGCCAGCGCCATCTCGCAGGGGGCCATGACAGCGGCAGCGCGGCAGGGGGTTCCCTACCTGCGCTACGAGCGCCCCGAGTTACCCGCGGGCGCTGGCACGAGCGAGTTCCCCAACTTCGAGGCGCTCCTGGCCAGCGATCGCCTGCGGGGCGAGCGCGTGCTGCTGGCGGTAGGGTATCGCCCCCTGGCGCGCTTTGCCCCCTGGCAAGAGGCAGCAACGCTGTTCGCGCGGGTGCTGCCCAGGGCGCCATCGCTGCAAGCCGCACAAGAAGCAGGCTTTAGCCCGGATCGCATCGTGGCGCTGCGGCCGCCGCTGGGTGCCGAGCTGGAGCGGGCGCTCTGGCGGCACTGGCAGGTTTCGTTGGTGGTAACTAAAGCCTCGGGTAGTACTGGCGGCGAAGCCATCAAACGGCGCGTTGCCGCGGAGCTGGGCGTGCCGCTGATCGCGATCGCGCGGCCGCAGCTAGCCTACCCGCAGCAAACGAGCGAGCTGCAGGAAGTGGTGGCCTTTTGCCGCCGCCAGCTAGCACCATAAAGGCAGCAGCAACGCAATGGCACCTGCCATGCCCGAAGCCTTCCCGCCCGAGGTGCGCGATCGCATCTGCCAGCACATGAACCAGGACCACGGCGATGCCCTGGTGCTCTACGCGCAAACCTTCGGCGATGCCCCCGCCACTGAATCGGCGCGCCTGGTCTCCATCGACCGCAACGGCATGGATCTGGCGGCGCAGCTCGGCGATTGCCAGGTTCCGCTCCGCATTACCTTCGACCATCCCCTCGAGGGGGCTGAGGATGCCCACTACACCCTCATTGACATGCTGCAGCGCGCCCGGCAGCAGCAGGAGGCTAGCGGTTGAGCTTCCAGAGCGCGCTGGAGATCCAGTTGGTGGTCACGTGCGCCACGATGGGCACCAGTAAGTTGCCGCTCAGGACGGCAGCTGTGCCCAGCAGCGCGCCCACGCAGGTGGCCCAGACGACGTAGGGCCACTGTTGGATGCCGCCCAGGTGCAGGCTGCCAAACAGCAAGCTAGTGACGGCCACGGCGGCGGCATCGCCGCCCAGCGCCGGCAGCATCAAGCCCCGGAATAGCAACTCCTCGCTCAGGCCCGGCAGCAGCCCCAACCAGATCAGATCCGGCCACACCAGCGGCTCCAGCACCAGCGTCAGGTAGGCGCGGGCGCTGCGGCGGTAAGCCGGCCACCAGCGATAGAGCAGGCTGCTCGCCCCCGCGATTGCTAGCGCCAGTGCCAGCCCCAAGCCCAGCGCCGGCGCGCTCGCGCGCCACGGCAGCAGCGCCGGCGAGCCCAGCGCCTGCCAGGCTTTGGTTACTGCCAGCAACAGCACGGCCGTCATGCCCATGACGGCTAGGACTTGCGGGCGCGTGAGCGGATCGATCTCGGGGGTGTTGGAGTCAGGCACGAGCCAAGCGTGTGAGCGCGTTCTAGGGAAGGTGCAGGGCGGTCTCGTCCAAGCCAGCGCGCTGGGCGACCAAGACCCCCAGCGCCTCTAGGTACGAGTGTACTGGAATGGCAGCCATGCCCAAGCGCTCGGGCGGCACTTGCATGCGGGTGGCGTTCTGGGCCACGCTCACAATGCGGGCGCCGCGATCGCTGAGGCCCAGCAGGGCGCTTCCGCCGCAGGCATCCGCCGGCGCCACCACCGCATCGACCGCATCCGCCCAGATGGCCTCGGCGGCGCCCGCCGTCCGCTGGGTGGCAAACTGCGGTGCCCGAGCCAGGCCCACCAGCACGCTGGGCAAAAACGTGTAGCCCAGCTCCTCGGCGGCGGCGCGCGGCGCCACTTGCGCGTCCACTGGTAGCGGCGCCAGGGCGGGGGCATGGGCGCACGGGAGGCCGAAGGTGTGCACGACCAAGTGCGAGATGACCGCCTCGGCCCCCGCCAGCGGATCCACTCCCTGGCCGTGGCGGTAGGCCTGCGCCTGGGGGCCATGGGCGCCGTCGGGAAAGCGGGCGATCACGGCGATCGCCTCGGCACCGTCATCGCGGATGGCGCGCTCGGCCGCGCGCAGCAGGCTATCGGGATTGCCCAACGTGCCCCAACTGGCGCCAGAGGGGGCCTGCCGCAGCGTCACCTCGAGCGGCGCGTCCGTCACCCGGCACTCGTCCACCTCCAGGCCCAGGGTGGCCCGCGCGGCGTCGGCGGCTTGGGCGTGCCGCCAGCGCAGCTCGGGTTCCATGCCGGCATCCAGCACGGGCACGACCCGGTTGCGGCGGACCGGGCGCAGGCCCCACTCGCCGGCGGCAAAGCGGTCCAGGCCGTACCCTTCCACGTAGAGCAGGTTGGGCTCGGGCCAGTAGAGCTGGGCCCCGTTGAGGACGTTGGGATGAGTAATGGCGCGATCAGCAACCTGGGCGATGGCGCGGGCCATCGGCAGGGCATCGCCGGCGTAGCCGCCGATGGCAGCCCCCACGCCGGTGGGCACGATCGCAACGACCGTGTAGGGGCGCGCGAGCGGCACGGACTAGTCGCCTGCGGTTACGATGGCCTCGACGCGCCCGCGCTGGCGATCGGCCGAGACCGCCACAATGGCCCAACGCAGCGGCCGGCCGTAGCGGCGCAGCTCGGCCTCAACGGCTGAGCGCAGTTGTGCGCCGCTGCGCCCGGCAAGCGCCACCTCGGTCTCGACCCAGTGCGTTTCCATCAGGAGGGTTGAGCGAACTGCCGCTGGTAGACCGTCTCTTCGTGCTCGGACTCAATGGCGAGCTCGGAGCGCGGGTAAGCGACGCACAGCAGCGCGTAGCCCTCTTGCTGCAGCTCGGGCGAGACGCTCATCCCCTCGCTTTGGTCGACGCTCCCCGACAGGACGCGCGCGGCGCAGGTCGTGCACACCCCAGACTGGCAGGCACTGGGCAGATCGATATCGGCCGCGTAAGCGGCCTCCAAAATGGTTTGGTCTTCCGGCACCGCGAGGGTGTAGGTCTCGCCGCGGTGGTAGAGCTCGACCGTATGGGTTGCGGACATAGGAGCGCTCGCTCAGCACTGCTTGTATTGGGACGCGCTGGGGCCGCGAACGTCAACCCCCTCGGCATCCGTTTGGCCCCCGAGCGAGCGGTCTCGATCCCGGGGCAGCGGTCATTCGTTGAGGGCCTCGGCCCCCGAGACGACCTCCAGAATTTCTTGGGTGATGGCTGCCTGCCGCGCCTTGTTGTACTGCACGGTCAGGTTTTGGATCAGCTCTTGGGCATTGTCGCTGGCGTTGTTCATGGCAGTCATGCGAGCGGCGAGCTCGCTAGCGGCTGCCTCTTGCAGCGCCCGCAGCAGTTGGTTGTTGAGATACAGCGGAAGCAGGGCATCCAGGATTTGGGCGGGATCCTGCTCGAAGATCATATCCTGCGGGAACGACCGCACCTCGGCGCTGACCGATTCCCGCTCCACCTGGAAGTCGCCGCCGCGTGTGGTCAGGCGAAAGATCTCGTCGTCCGAGGGTTCCAGCCCTTGCGGATCGAGCGGCAGCAGGGTCTGGACCACCGGGCGCGAGCTCACCAGCGAAACGAATTTGGTGTAGATCAGCTCCACCCGGTCGACGGACTCCGACAGAAACAGCGACAGCAGCTCGTCGGCGATCTGGGAGGCCTCGCCCGCAGTGGGAATTTGCTCTAAGTTGGCGTAGGTGGCATCAATGGGCGCGTTGCGCCGCTGGAAGTGCTGGATGGCTTTGCTGCCCACCAGCACGTATTGGTAGTTGATGCCCTCAGCTTGCAGCTGTTGGGCGCGGCGCTCGGCGCGCTTGATGATGTTGCTGTTGTAGGCACCGCAGAGGCCGCGATCGCCCGAGACCACCAATAGCGCCACCGTGTTGGGCTCCCGCTGCTGCAGCAGCGGCAGATCCAGGTCCTCGAACTGCAGGCGCGCTTGCAGCCCGTAGAGCACCTGGGCCAGGCGATCGGCAAAGGGGCGCGTGGAGGTGACCTGCTCTTGGGCGCGCCGCACCTTGGCCGCAGCGACCAGGCGCATGGCTTCTGTAATTTTTTGGGTGTTTTGGACCGAGCTGATGCGATCGCGGATGCTTTTGAGATTCGCCATGGTTTCGCGCGCGACGGCGGCAGGAGGGAGTGGGCAAAGCGCCCGGGAGCGGCTGCCCGCTCCCGAGCGACTGGCGGCTTAGCTGGCCGAGGCCTGGAAGGTTTGCTTGTACTCGCTGATGGCCTCGCGCACGAGCCGATCGGCTTCGTCGGTCATCTTTTTCTCGCTGGTAATGACCTCGCCGAATTGTGGCTTGCTGTCGGTGACGTAGCGGCGCAGCCCCGAGATGAAGTCGGTCACCTGCTCCAGGGGCAAGTCATCGAGGTAGCCATTGGTACCGGCATAGACCACCGCAATCTGCTCGGGGACTGAGAGGGGGTTGTTCTGCGACTGCTTGAGCATCTCGCGCAGCCGCTGGCCGCGAGCTAGCTGCTGCTGAGTGGATTTGTCCAGATCGGAGGCGAACTGCGAAAAGGCCTCGAGCTCGGCAAACTGGGCCAGCTCCAGTTTGAGCTTGCCGGCTACCTGCTTGACGGCCTTGATTTGGGCCGAGGAGCCCACCCGCGAGACCGAGATGCCCACGTTGATGGCGGGCCGATTGCCGGCGTTGAACAAATCCGAGGACAGAAAGATCTGGCCGTCAGTAATGGAGATGACGTTGGTGGGGATGTAGGCCGAAACGTCGCCGGCCTGGGTCTCGATGATGGGCAGCGCCGTCATGCTGCCGCCGCCCAGTTCGTCGTTGAGCTTGGCGGCCCGCTCCAGCAGGCGCGAGTGCAGGTAGAACACGTCCCCCGGGTAGGCTTCGCGGCCCGGCGGGCGGCGCAGCAGCAGCGACAGCTGCCGGTAGGATTGGGCTTGCTTGGTTAGGTCGTCGAACACCACCAGGGTGGATTTGCCCTGGTACATAAAGTGCTCGGCCATGCTGGCGGCCGCGTAGGGGGCCAGGTACTGCAGCGTGGCCGGGTCGTTGGCATTGGCCGCCACGATGGTGGTGTAGTCCAGCGCGCCGGCTTCCTCCAGCTGGCTTGCGATTTGCGCCACGGTCGAGGCTTTCTGGCCGATGGCAACGTAGATGCAGATGACATCCTCGTTTTTCTGATTGAGGATGGTGTCGATGCCGATGGCCGTCTTGCCGGTTTGGCGATCGCCGATGATGAGCTCGCGCTGGCCTCGCCCGATGGGGATCATGGTGTCGATGGCCGTGATCCCGGTTTGGAGCGGTTCGTCAACCGATTGCCGATCGATAATGCCGGGTGCTGGCGACTCGATCAGCCGGCTCTCGCTGGTTTGAATCTCGCCCTTGCCATCGAGGGGGCGCGCCAGCGTGTCGACGACCCGGCCGATGAGGGCGTCACCCACCGGCACCTGAGCGATCCGGCCGGTAGCGGTCACCGAGCTGCCTTCCTGAATGCCGATGCCATCGCCCATGAGCACGGCGCCGACGTTGTCTTCTTCCAGGTTGAGCGCAATGCCCACCGTGCCGTCTTCAAACTCGAGCAGCTCGCTCGCCATGACCTGATCCAGGCCGTAGATGCGGGCGACGCCATCGCCTACTTGCAGGACTGTCCCCACGTTGGAGACCTGGACCTGCTGGTCGTACTGCTCGATTTGCTGGCGAATGACGCTGCTGATTTCGTCCGGTTTGATGCTAACCATGGTGTTGCTGGAGTCTGGATGTGCGTTGTTGCTGCAAGCGTAACGGTCGTTGGGACTAGCCGACGGCGCCGCTCATCTGCAGGCTCATGCGGCGCAGCTGCCCGCGCAGGCTGGCATCGAGCACCTGCGAGCCCACCTGCACGATCACCCCGCCAATGAGCTCGGGATCGTAGCTGAGCTCGAGCTCGACATCGCGCGCACCGGTCATGGCCTTGACGCGCTCGGTGACCTGCTGGCGCTGGGACTCGCTCAGCTCGGCAGCTGCGGTTACTTGCGCCAGGGCCGTCTGATTGAGCTCGCGCAGCAGCGCCAGGTAGCGGCGGGCAATGCCGGCGGCGAACATTAGGCGCTTTTTATCGGCCAGCAGCCGCAGAAAGTTCTGCAGGTAGGAATGGGTGCTGTCACCGGCAATCCTTTGCAGGACGGCTTGTTTGTCGCCGGCCGCGATCAACGGATTGGCCAAAAAGGCCTGCAGCTCTTGGGAGCCCTCCAGGAGCTCCAGCAAGCTGCGCAGGTCCTGACCGAAGCACTCGGTCAGGTTATGGGCGCGCGCCAGCGACATCAGGGCGTCGGCGTAGGGCTCGACAACCTCGGCGCTCAAGCGGCTGCTTGTCATTGCTTGCCTCCCAACTGCGCTAGCGAGCGATCGATCAGTTTCTGTTGGAGCGAGGCATCCAGGCGCTGCCGCAGCTGCTGCTCCGCCCGCTCCATGGCCAGCGCTGCGACCCGCTCGCGGATCTCGCGAACGGCGCGATCGCGCTCAGCATCCACATCCTGCACTGCCGACTGCCGCATGCGCTCGATTTCGCGATCGGTTTCGTCCAGGATGCGCTGCTTGACGTTTTGGGCGCTTTGCTGGGCCGATTCGCGGATGCGCTGGGCCTCATCTTGGGCTTGCTCGAGCTTCTTTTGGGCATCGGCCAGCGTGGCGGCAGCATCCGAAGCGCGCTGCTCGGCTTGTTGGATGTCGCCCTCAATGCGCGAGCGCCGCTGGCTGAGGATGTTGCCCAAAAACCGGCGGCCGAAGTAATACAGGATGCCCAGAATGAGGAGCAGGTTGATCGCGTTGGTCTCGAGCGGATCGAAGTTGAAGTGGAGGCCGCCGCCTTCGGCCGCTGCCACCAATGTGGGTGCGTACGCTTCTAGGTTTGCCATCATCCTTTACCTGTGCGTTGCCCGTTCCCCCACTCGGGAACCAATTTCGCCAGAATTTGACCGCTGAGCGCATCAGCTTGCTGCTCCAGCGACTGGAGCGCTTCGCGCTTTTGGGCCCTGACTTCCTCAGCAGCTTCCTCGCGCTGGCTTTGCACTTCCTGCTGGGCGCGGGCAATTTTGTCGCTAGCTTGCTGCTGGGCCTGCTCCTGGGCCTCGGCAACAATCTGCTGCGACTGCTGGCGCGCCTCTTTGAGGCGATCCTCGTACTGTTGGGCGAGCTGTTGCGCTTGCTGCTCGCGCTCGCGCGCCGCTTCCAGCGTTTGGCGGACGTATTCGGCGCGCCCGTCGATCGCCTGCGTTAGGGGCTTGTAGAAAACGGCATTGAGGATGGCGACCAAGATCAAAAACTGGATTGCCATCAGCGGCAAGGTGGCATCGAAATTGAACAGGCCCGCTTCCGATGCCGGCGCCGCCTCAGCGGCTAGCAGAACCATTCCCATCATTCGTTCGCTTGAAGGTGTATGGGGTTTAGCTGCCCCGGCCCAAGGGCCGGGGCAGACGGGATTAGGCGAAGGGATTGGCAAACAGCAGCACCAGCGCCACAACGAGTCCGTAAATGGTGAGCGCCTCCATAAAGGCCAAGCTCAGCAGCAAGGTGCCGCGAATCTTGCCCTCAGCCTCGGGCTGGCGGGCAATGCCTTCCACGGCTTGACCGGCGGCATTGCCTTGACCCACACCCGGCCCGATGGCAGCCAGGCCAACGGCGAGGGCCGCAGCAACGACGGAAGCAGCAGTAATATCCATGACGGGTATCCTCGAATCAAATTGCGTAACGACAGATAGCACGCCCGTTCATTGAACGCTAAAACGGGGCGTTTGGAAAGCCCAATGGCGCAATCGATCGGCCGATGGCACCATCGCAGCTGCGCTCACTCGGCCTCGCCGGGAACTTCCAGCGCTTCGCCAACGTAGGCAGCCGCCAGCGTGGCAAAGATCAAAGCCTGAATGGCGCTTGTGAACAGCCCCAATGCCATGACAGGCAGCGGGACGAACAGCGGTACCAACAGTACCAGAACGGCAACAACCAGCTCGTCGGCCAGGATGTTGCCAAACAGGCGGAAGCTCAGCGAGATGGGCTTGGTGAACTCCTCCAGGATGTTGATGGGCAGCAAGATGGGCGTAGGCTCAATGTACTTTTTGAAATAACCCAACCCGCGTTTGCTGAAACCGGCGTAAAAGTACGCCAGCGAGGTCAGCAAGGCTAACCCGAGCGTGGTGTTGATGTCGTTGGTGGGGGCAGCCAGCTCGCTCTCGGGCAGCTCGACGAGCTTCCACGGAACGAGCGCCCCCAACCAATTGGACACGAAAATGAACAGAAACAGCGTCCCGACAAAAGGCACCCAGGGACGGTACTCTTTCTCCCCAATTTGGTTTCGGGCAATGTTGCGAACGAACTCCAGCGCGTATTCCATGAAGTTCTGGAAACCGCTCGGGACGCGCTGGAGGTTGCGCGTGGCGATCCAGGCGGCGGCGATCAGAATCGCCATGACGATCCAGGTGGTAATAAAGACCTGACCGTGGACCGTCACGTTGCCGATTTGCCAATAGAGGTGCTCGCCCACCTCCAGCTCGGCCTCGGCTAGTATAGGGGCACCGACCCCCTCCCAATAGGGCGTAACAGTCATTGCGCTCCGCTTGCTCCCAACGCTCGTACCAGCGCCCGCGGGGCCTGCTAGGGCAGGCTCAATCCGAGCGAGGCTGTAGGGCCGTTTCGATGGTGTAGGCCAAAACGGCGGCTTTGTAGGTCATAAACCCTAAAAATACCGGCAGCACTTGCAGCGAGGGCAGCTGGATCGCCAAGATGATGGCGCCCGCAAATAGGGCGAGCCGGCCCATCCCCAGGCGCTGCTTGCCCCTTCCCAGTCCTTCAACGTCTTTGGCCAAGCGCCGCAAGTAGGCAATGCCAAAGCAGGCGCCCAATAGGTAGTTGAGCGCGATCGCCAGCGAATAAGCCCACCATACCGAGGCGAACGCAATGGCCGTCAGGCCCAGCGAAACGAACAGCAACGTCTGCTGCAGGCGATAGTACTCCTGCATGGAGCCTGCCGAGACGGCGGGTGGCTCGGCAGGGGCTGGTGTTTCTGTTTCTGGGACCCGATGGGCCAATCGTGCGCGCCGGCTTGGGCAGAACTCGAACGCTAGCAACTTGCCGCTTGGCAAGCCAGCCAAATCCTACCACGCATCAGTAACAATACTTAAAACCCCTGGGTGGATATTCGGGCGAGGGGGTGGGGCCCGCTACGGCGCACCGCCATTGCCGGGCGACAGCACGAGCAGGTGGCGCTCGAGCAGCGATCGCACCCCGGCCGCATCGAGCTCGGTCTCGGCCAGCAGATCGGCCACTGTGGCACCGCGCTCGGGATTGGCCTCGCAGGCGCGCAAAAAGGCGTATTCAGCGTCATTCAGGCGCACGAGCTGGTAGTCGCGATCGAACAGGGTCTGGCTGGGCCAGCCCTCCAGGCAGGGATGGCGCTCGGGAACGGCAGCCAGCAACTCGGCCGCATCGGCCCAGTCGCAATCTGGCAGCGGCGGTTGGGCCAAAAAGAACTCGTAGTGGGCAATGTCGGGATCGAGCAGCTCGATCAGGCGGTAGCGCTGGCGTTCGGGCAGGGAACGCCCGCGCTCCAGCAACGCCGAGGCTTGCCCTACCAAGCGCTCTAGCTGCCAAACTCCAGGATTGGAGAACCCGGCAAAGCGCAGCCCGGAGCGATCGATGAGTTCGAACAGGGTCTCGATGGTGTACTCGATCGCTTGGGGATGGAGGTACATATCGGCAAAGCAAGCGTCCCGCTGGTTGTCGAGGGACCAGCGCTCGCGCTCGCGCTGGGCGAGGCGGTTGTCCTCAGGGAGAGTGGCAAACAGCTGGCGCCCGAGCTCGAGGCCTTCGCGGTAGTCTTGCCGGTCGCCTTGCAGCAGCGCGATCGCTTCGCGCGCCAGCCCGATCTCCCAGCGCCCCAACTCGGCATAAACAAAAGCATGCAGCAACCCCCCCGGCGCCAGCTGGGCAGCCAGCGCCTGCAACCCGGCGGCCGGGTCGGGCAGGTGGTGCAGCACGCCCACGCAGTTGATGAAATCGAACGGCCCGGCCAGCTCCGCCGCCCGTCCCAGCGGCAGCGCCTGGAAGGTGGCATTCTCGGCCCCCGAGCGGTGGCAGCGCTGCCGCGCGATCGCCAGCGCCCGCTCGCTGATATCGATGCCTAGGACCTGAGCTTGGGGGTTGAGGTGGGCCAAGTACTCGCTCCCGACCCCAGTCCCGCAGCCGGCATCCAAGATGCGGATGGCTTGCCGTTGGGGCTTGCGGCCGCTGCAGAAGCTGTGGGCGGCAACCCAACTCCAGCGCCAGTTGTAGCCCGGCGGCGGTTCGTCCAGCAGCGGCTCGGGCGGGAAGGGGTAGGCATCGTATAGCTGCTGCACCGCCTGTTGGATGCGGTGCGTGCGGTCCTCGCGAGCGGCGTTGCGATCGGTCATAAACGGCGGCAGCCCGGGTGCCTCCATCATAGGGGCCAGCTCGGCCCGCCCAGTTGTAAACCTGTGTGTCGCGTTCGACACAGTTTGTAACAGAAGCGCGCGCAGCGATCGCAAAAGGATTTAGCCTAGGCAGCGTAGCCGCGCTACGGCCGTCCAAGTGGGGCTTTGGGCGCCAGCCCATCGGCCCCAGACCGTATGCGCCACTGTCGAGCGGGAGAGTCGAGCAACCAGCCCATGAGTGTTAAGGCAAGCGGGGGAAGTTCTGTCGCGCGTCCCCAGTTCTACCGGACCGTCCCGCTAGCGACGGTCGCGCAAGCCGAGCAGCAGGACCGCTACCTCGAGCGCGGGGAACTGCAACAGCTGCAGCGCTACTTCGAATCGGGGAGCCAGCGCCTGGCCATCGCCGAGACCATTACGCGCAACTACGAAGCGATCGTCTCGCGCGCGGCCAATCGCATCTTCACCGGCGGCTCCCCCATGGCCTATCTGGAAAAGCCGCCGCAGGCCGAAGGCGAAACGGCCGAGAGCAGCGCCCGCGAACGCCAGCTCGGGACGGTGACCTACGTCGAGAGCGGCGGCGGCTTTTGGGAAGGGCTGCGCTCGCTGATTGGTGTCGCCGGGAGCAACGAAAGCCCACCCCCGGGCTTTCGGCCCATCAACATCTCGCGCTACGGTGCACAGAACATGCGCAAATCGCTACGCGATTTGGCCTGGATGCTGCGCTATGTCAGCTATGCCATCGTTGCCGGCGATCCCAATATCATCACCGTCAACGTGCGCGGCCTGCGCGAGGTGATCGAGCGGGCTTGCTCCATCGATGCCACCATCGTCGCGCTGCAAGAGATGGAGCAAGCCACGCTGCGCTACTTCCGCAACGACGAGCAGGCACGCGAGACCGTTCGGCAGTACTTCGAGACGATTCTAAACGAGTTCCGGTCGCCTAGCCCCTCAGACAAGATCCGGCAGCGTCCCAGCGACGACCAGCAAGGACTGCAGCTGCCGCAGAGCTATTTCAACGCTGCCGAGCGGCGGCAAAAGTTTGCCATGAAGCCGGGACTCTCCGAACTGGAGAAGCAGGCCACCATCAAAGCCGCCTACCGCCAGATCTTCGAGCGCGACATCCAGCGTGCCTACAGCCAGTCGGTCTCCTATCTGGAGTCCCGGGTCAAAAACGGCGACATCTCCATGAAGGAGTTCGTGCGCCAGCTGGGCAAAACGGCGCTCTACCGGCAGCAGTTTTTCCAGCCCTATATCAACAGTCGCGCCCTGGAGCTGGCCTTCCGGCACTTCCTCGGTCGCGGTCCCAGCTCGCGCGAGGAAGTGCGCGAGTACTTTGCCATCGTCTCGCAAGGGGGATTGCCCGCTCTGGTGGATGCCCTGGTGGACTCTACCGAGTACGCGGACTACTTTAGCGAGGAAACGGTCCCCTACTTGCGCGGCCTGGGCGAGGAAGCCCAAGAGTGCCGCAATTGGGGGATGCAGCAAGATCTGTTTAACTACAGCGCCCCCTTTCGCAAGGTGCCGCAGTTTCTGACCACCTTCGCGCGCTACGACCGGCCGCTACCGGACCAGCATCCCTACGGCTCGGGCAACGATCCGCTCGAGATCCAATTTGGCGCCATCTTCCCGCAAGAGCGCCGCAATCCCAGCAGCAGTCCTGCTCCCTTTGGTAAAGACACGCGCCGCATCCTGATCGGGCGCGGCCCGCCCACCAACAACCAAATCGGCAATCCAGCGGCGCGCGGGCGCTTCCCCAGCTCGCTAGGGCCCAAAGTGTTCCGCTGGACTCAGTCCCCCTACGCCGGGATTGGGGCACGCCGCAACCAAGGCGCCAGTGTCAAGTACAGCGAGAGTTCCTCGCAGGCAGTAATCCTGGCTTGCTACCGGCAGGTGTTCGGGCGCGATGTCTACCAGCGCCAGCGCCAGACGCGCGCCGAAATCAAGTTGGAAAATGGCGAGATTACCCTGCGCGAGTTCGTGCGCACCCTAGCCAAATCCAACTTGTTCCGGGACCTGTACTGGAGCTCGCTCTATGTCACCAAAGCGATCGAATGCATCCACCGGCGCCTGCTGGGCCGCCCCACCTACGGGCGCGCCGACACCAACCGCTACTTCGATATCTGCGCCAAGCAAGGCTTCTATGCCCTAGTCGATACCCTCATCGACAGCAAAGAGTACGAGACGGCCTTTGGCGAGGACACGGTCCCCTACGAGCGCTACATCACCCCGGCAGGATTGCAACTGCGCACCCGGGTGGGCAACCTGCGCCCGGATGATGGCAAGCAAGTCGAGCGGGAAGAGGCGCCGCGTTTCGCCCAGCTCGGTACGGTGGCGCAGCAGCGCAGCGAGCCCGACGTGCGCTTTCGCATCCGCCAGGGCGTCTCCAAAAAGCGCGAGCAGCTACAGCCATTCAAGCTCGAGACCCCAGCCGACAAAGTGGCCGTCAGCAAGGTCATTCGCGCGACCTACCGGCAGGTCTTCGAGCGCGATATCGACCCCTATGTTGTCAGCAACGCCTTTACGGGATTGGAGAGCAAGCTAAGCAACGGCGAAATTACCGTCAAAGCATTCGTCGAGGCGCTGGGCTGCTCCGAGCTCTACATTAAAGAGTTCTACATGCCCTACCCCAATACCCAAGTCATTGAGTTGGGCACCAAGCACTTTCTGGGGCGCGCGCCGCTCAACCAGCGCGAGATCCAGCAATACAATCAAATCCTGGCCGAGCGGGGGGTCCGCGCCTTCGTCCAAACGCTAGTCAACAACATGGAGTACGTCCAAACCTTTGGCGAGTACACGGTGCCCTACCGGCGCTTCCCAACGCTGCCGGCTGGCAATTTTCCCAATACCCAGCGCCTGTACGAAAAGCAGACCAAACAGAATCGCGAGCTGGTGGTCCCCAGCTTTGAGCCGGCCCAGCGGGGCCTCAGCGGCCGCACCATCACCATGAGCTGGGAGGCGGCGGCCGATGGCGCCGGCCAAGCAGCCAGCAGCGACGTTGCTGTTTATACGCGGCCTTAACGCAACTCTGGAACTAGTGGCCTGCAGTGAAGGGGTATGGCGGCTGCCCCCTCTAGGTGCTCTCCCCTAGAGGGGGCATGCTTGCTGGGGCTTGCGTTAGGTGCTGCGAGGGCAGAACTGTAACGGGCGCTCGTCCCCACCAGCAGCCGAATTTGAGCTTTCAGAATGACAAAATGTTAAGCACCCTCAGCGCAGCTAGCTCCAATGGCACAGAATGTTTCGCGGGGAGGCGATCGCGGTTTGGCGCGCTCGCGTAATTTTCAATACACTCCCAGCGCGCAACCACGCAACGATCGCCAGGCGAGTTTGCCGCCCGTTGCAGCCATCCATCAGCCTCGCGCGTTCGCGCATTTGTCCCGTTTGATTTAGGAGGAAGCTTTTAATGAGTATTGTCACCAAGTCGATCGTCAATGCGGATGCTGAGGCTCGCTACCTCAGCCCCGGCGAGCTTGATCGCATCAAAGCATTCGTCGATACCGGGGAGAGCCGACTGCGCATCGCCCAAACGCTAACCCAGTCGCGGGAGCGTATCGTCAAGCAGGCGGGCGACCAGCTGTTTCAAAAGCGGCCCGATATTGTCTCGCCGGGCGGTAATGCCTACGGCGAGGAGATGACGGCGACCTGCTTGCGCGATATGGACTACTACTTGCGCTTGATCACCTACGGCGTGGTCGCCGGCGATGTCACTCCCATCGAGGAGATCGGCCTAGTGGGCGTGCGCGAGATGTACAACTCGCTAGGGACGCCCATTAATGCCGTTGCCGAAAGCGTCCGCTGCATGAAAGACATCGCTTGCTCGATGATGTCGAGCGACGATGCCGCCGAAGCCGGCGCCTATTTTGACTACGTCATCGGGGCAATGCAGTCGTAGGCACTGCTCGCAGCGCCAAACCAACGTACCGACCTTAGGGCAGAGAAGGACACAAAGCCATGCAAGACGCCATCACTTCCGTCATCAACTCCGCTGACGTCCAGGGCAAATATCTGGATGACGATGCCATGGAAAAGCTCAAGAGCTATTTCCAGACCGGCCAGCTGCGGGTCCGAGCCGCCAGCATCATTAGCGCCAATGCGGCCAACATCGTTAAGGAAGCCGTTGCCAAATCGCTACTGTATTCGGACGTTACGCGTCCGGGCGGCAACATGTACACCACGCGCCGCTATGCCGCCTGCATTCGCGATTTGGACTACTACCTGCGCTACGCCACCTACGCCATGCTGGCCGGCGATCCCTCCATTCTGGACGAGCGGGTCCTCAATGGCCTCAAAGAGACCTACAACTCGCTCGGCGTGCCCATCAACGCCACCGTCCAGGCCATTCAGGCCATGAAGGAGGTCACCTCCGGCCTCGTCGGTCCGGAAGCCGGCAAGGAAATGGGCGTGTATTTCGACTACATCTGCTCCGGCTTGAGCTAAGCCGCTCGCGTCGCGAACTCGGGGAGGCCGCCCCCCCTGCGCGGCCTCCCCGAGTTCGGCACCTGCCCGCCAGAGTGGGCCGATTGGGAGGCAATACCATGCGGATGTTTAAAATCACAGCTTGCGTGCCCAGCCAGACGCGCATCCGGACGCAACGCGAGCTGCAAAATACCTACTTCACTAAGCTCGTTCCCTACAACAATTGGTTTAGCGAGCAGCAGCGGATCATGAAAATGGGCGGCAAGATCGTCAAGGTCGAGCTGGCAACGGGCAAGCAGGGCGTTAACGCGGGCCTGTCGTAGTTCGATCGCGGCGGCAATCCTTACCCCATACGCCATTGACCTTCGCCTGGCTGAGGTCGCTTGCGACTTCTTTTTTTATGCTCGGGCAAGTGCTATGACGGGATGTAGGGAACATCGCAGGGGAGCGCAGCCGTGCGTCCCATCCGCCAAACGGTCGTTCCGCTACTGATCCCCGAGCGCAGCAGCTGGGCGCTAGAGGCACGCTTGCTGGGCTGGCTGACCCTGCTGTGGGTCGCGATCGGGGCGGTCGTTTTGTTCTCGGCCTCCTATCCCACCGAGGAGTTGAGCGCCATCCGGCAGCAGCTCGTGGCGATCGCGCTGGGCGGGCTTGGGTTTGGCATCGCCCTGCAGTGGCCGTTGTGCCGATGGCTGCGCCTGGCACCCTGGGCGGTGCTGCTGCTATTGCTGCTGTTGTTCGTGCTGCTGTTGCCCGGCCTCGGACGCGAGGTGGGCGGCGCCTCGCGCTGGCTGGGGCCGCTGCAACCCTCAGAGGCCATCAAGCCCTTTCTGGTGCTGCAAGGGGCTTGCCTGTTCGGCCGATGGCAGCGCTTGCGAGCGGGCGTTCGCATGGGTTGGCTGGCGGTCTTTGTAGGGGCGCTCGTTGCCATCCTGGCCCAGCCCGATCTGAGCACGGCAGCCCTGTGCGGGCTGGTGTTGTGGTCGCTGGCGCTGGTTGCGGGGCTGCCGGCGCGCTTTTTGGGCGGTGCGGCCCTCGCCAGCGCAGCCGTGGCGCTAGTCAGCCTCTGGCGCAATCCCTACCAGCAAGAGCGCATGTTGGGGTTCCTGCAGCCTTGGCAACAGCCCCAAGGCGATAATTACCAGCTCGTGCAGAGCTTGCTGGCAGTGGGCTCGGGCGGAACGTGGGGAACGGGCCTGGGGCTCTCCCAACAAAAGCTATCCTATCTGCCCATCCAAAGCACGGACTTTATCTTTGCCGTTTTTGCCGAGGAGTGCGGACTGGCCGGAACGCTGCTGCTGCTGCTGCTGCTGCTGAGCTATGCCGGGTTGGGGTTGCACGTTGCAGCCAAGGCGCGCTCGCCGGTCGTGGCGCTAGTGGCTGTGGGCGCCACGCTGTTTTTAGTGGGCCAAGCCCTGATCAACATGGGCGTGGCGCTGGGAGTGCTGCCCACCACCGGCTTGCCGTTTCCGTTCGTCAGCCATGGCAGCAATGCCATGGTGGCGAGCTTGGTCCTGGCTGGGCTGCTGGTGCGCGCCGCTCGTGAGGGGAGCGAGGCCCATGTCGTTCCCCTGGCGCGGTCCCGGCGCTCGAGCGGGGCCGCCTCGCTGTCGGAACGGGGACACTAGCGCTTATAATCGGATCGCGACGGAAGGCCTCGTGCTGAGGCCCCTGCTGCAAGCGCGCGCCGCCATGCCATCTCCCAGCGAATTTGCCCCTTTTGCCCAGTGGGCCGGCATCCTGACTACCGTTGCGGCCGTGCTGGCCGCGTTGGGCTTTGTCGGGCGTTGGGGCATCCGCTTCCGCCTGGTGGGCATCACCGGCTTTATGGGCGTGCTAGCAGTGGGCCTGTTTGGCCTCAGCCTGGGCGTGTTTAACTACACCCAAGTTCCGGGCGCCGTCAACTTTACGCTGGCCTACGACGACGGCGCCAATCGCGCCGTGATTGTCCTGCCATCTGAGGTGGACGAGTCGGAGGTTGAAGCAACCCTGCGCAAGGCAGCCGCCGATCTGTTTTCCTACGGCCGCCTGGGTCGCGGCGGCGACGATCACCTGATAGTGCGCGCTCGAACGGTCATCCATCCCCAACCCGACCTCTCGGAACCGCTGTATTTGGGGCGGGCCGCGCGATCGCTGAGCGAGCGCGAGGGCACCAGCACCCAAGTTGAGGTCTTTGCCCAACCGCTCGCCCGCCTTGCCGACTACCGCACGGGCGAGGCTGCACCGTAACTGCCATCCGGCCATGTCCGAACGAGCCCCTGCTGCTGACAGCACGGTGGCGGCAGCGCCGCTGCTGGTCGCGCCGGCGCAAGTCTTGCGCGGCGAGGGCGCGCTCGCCCGAGCGGGGGAGGCGATTGCGCCGCTGGGCCAGCGGCCGCTGGTGGTGGCTGGCGAAACTGCACTCGCCGCCGCCTCGCCGGCCCTGCCCGAGAGCCTGCAGCAGCAGGGCCTGGCGTGGCAGCAGGCCGACTACCGCCCTGATAGCTCCCAGACCTCGCTGGCCGCCCTGCAGCAACGCGCCAGCCAGCACGGCGCCGATTGCATTGTCGGGGTGGGCGGGGGCAAGGCGCTCGATGCTGCCAAGCTGCTGGCCCAACGCCGCCAGCTGCCGGTGGTAACTGTCCCCACCTCGGCGGCGACCTGTGCCGCCTGGACAGCGCTGGCCAATGTCTACACCGACCGGGGCGCGTTTCGCTACGACGTGCCGCTCGAGCGCTGCCCCAATGGGGTAGTGCTGGACTACGCCGCCATCCGCACGGCGCCGCAGCGGACGCTGGTCGCCGGCATTGGTGACGCGCTGGCCAAGTGGTACGAAGCCTCAGTCAGCGGTGGCGAGGCCACCGACACGCTAACGGTGGCAGCCGTGCAGCAAGCGCGCGTCCTGCGCGACATTCTGCTGCAAAAAGCGAGCGCTGCCCTGGAGGCCCCTGGCAGCCAGGCTTGGCAGGATACCGTCGATGCCACGGTCCTGCTGGCGGGGGCCGTTGGCGGCTTGGGCGGTGCCCGCTGCCGGACAGTGGCGGCGCACGCGGTACACAATGGCCTAACCCACCTGCCGGCGGCACGCGGCTCCCTACACGGGGAAAAGGTGGCGTACGGCATTCTGGTGCAGCTGCGGCTGGAGGAAACCGTTCGCAGCGACGGACTGGCAGCTTCGGCGCGGCAGCAGCTGCTGCCGTTTTACGGCGACATGGGCCTGCCCTGCTCGCTGGAGGAGCTGGGCCTAGCCCAAGTGCCGCTGCGGGAGCTGCGCCGTGCTGCCGCGATCGCCTGCCGGCCGGACTCCAGCCTGCACGAGCTCCCGTTTGCCGTTACCCCAGAGCAGCTAACGGCTGCCATGGTCTCCACGGCCCCCACCGAGGAATGCGACGCGCCGGCCTCGCTGCCCGAGTTTGGGGTTGCGCCTTAAGCCGCTCGGGGACCGCTACGGGCACGACTCCAGCAGCAAGTAGTACAGCGACCCCGGCCAATCGATGGCCCCAGCCCGCTTGCGAGCGCGCTCGCCGGTTCCCATAAACAGATCGGCGCGGCCGGGTCCCTGGATGGCGCTGCCCGTGTCCTGATCCAGGACGTAGCGGTGTTCGGTGGGTTTGGTAAGTTTGCCCGCCTCGCCCACGTAGGGAATCTGGGTGCGGATCAGCGCCGGCGCGCCGGGCGGCATGAGCGAGCGATCGGTGGCAATGGAGCGTCCCGCCGTGACGGGAACGCCCAAACTTCCGCGCGGTCGAGCGCTCTCCCGCTCGCGGAAAAAGACGTATTTCTGGTTGCGCGGCAAGTACTCGCTCAGTTGCTCGGGATGCTGGCGAAAGTGGGCCAGGACCCGCTGCAGCGATAAGTTCTCGCGCGAGAACTTGCCATCGCGGACCAACTCCATACCAATGCTGGTGTAGGGCCGATCAGTTTTGCCAGCAAAGCCCACGGCCAGGGTACTGCCATCGCGCAACTGCAGCTGGGCCGAGCCTTGCACCTGGACCAAAAAGGCATCGAGGCGATCGCGCAGCCACACCAACTCGTTGCCGGCAATGGGGCTGTCGGTCCCCAGGCCGTCCCGGCCGACCAGCTCCGCCCGCGTGGGGTGGGGCTTGTCCCAGTTCTCGAAATCAGGCGGGAGGCGGTAGAGCGGGTAGCGAAATTCGGCTGTGCGGGTGCGGCTGGCTGGATAGATGGGCTGGTAGTAGCCGGTAAACTCGACCCGACCTTTGCCGTCAGTACCGGCCGCCCGGTAGAGGGCAAACTCGCGCGCGATCACCGCTTGTAGGGCTTGCGAGCTCTCGGCCTGGCGGACCAGCGCTTGCAGGCGCTGCAGCGAACGGCGGACCAGATCGCGGCTGATGCCGGCGATGGGATAGTCCTGGGCTGCCTTCGAGGTCTCGATATAGCTTAAGCTGTGGCTGATGGCCTGCAGCAGCGGCTGGCGATCGCGCCACAGTTGCGGATCGCGGCCCAGGATCTCGCGCTCGCGCTCCGCCGGGACCGGCTGCAGCGGTTGGGTGGGGGCTGCCATCGCGCTGCCGGCGATCGCGAGCATCCCCACGCCCAGCGATAGCAGCGCGCGTTGGGCGATGGTGCTAGCTAGCTTGCTCATGGTTAATAGCGCTCGACGCTGCCAGCAAACAACGGTTCCACGCGAATGGCGATTACGCTAGCCGGCCGCACGACCATGTACTCGCCCTGGCGTTCGCGGATGGGCACGTTGATAAAGCCCTGGGAGCTGGCGTTGGGTTTGAGTTCTTTGGCATACCACTGCTGGAAGGCTTGCAGGCTGTCGAAGCGGATCTCTTCGCGATCACCGCTGCTCAGGAACAGGTGAACGGCGTACTCATCGGGCGTCCCGGCCATAGACCTCCCCTGCGCAAAGCGGCTCGAGCCTAACATGCCCCCCGAGCGCAACGGCGGGACGGGCGGCTGCAGGGGTCAGTGCTGCTCGGCATAGCGCACGGCAATGGTGTAGGAGGGGCGCTGCTTGGGATCGCGCTTGGTTTTGACCAGCCGAAACTCGTGATCGCAGTAGAGGTGCTCGAATTGGGGGGTGGCTTGGGAAGCCCCTTGCAGCTGCTTGGTGGCCTTTTGGGTCAGTTTTTTGGGCAGCGGCAACCGGAACCGGGCAGCTCCGGCCGTCGGCTGGGTCGCTTGGGGGCGCGCGACGCGATCGAACCAGCGCTGGGCCCGCTCCCCAGTCAGTGGGGCTGTCCCCAACCGCAGCGACTGCTGGATGCCCACGTTTTGGATCGCCCAACTCCCCTGTTGCGTGTCGTATTGCTGCACCAGCATGAGGTCGTAGGCCAGCAGCATCGCCGGCAGCCGCCGCAAAAGCGGCAGTTCATTGCCCGGCGCGTAGCGGGCAATGTTGGCGTAGCGCCCATCCGGGCGAAAGATTTGGTAGGACTGCTGGCGTTGTCGGCCCGGCAGGATGTCCTGAAACGGGATCGTGGACCACACTGGTTGCCAGATGCCAACGGCAAGGGCGGCTTGATCGGCCGGCTGCGGGTAGGGATTGCGCCGGCTCAGCTCCTGGAACCACGGCATGAGCTCGCGCTGGGCGAACTTGACCTTGGCGGCTACCGGCTCGCTGTCCCGATGGCGGGTGAGCTCGAGCAGCCGCGCTTTGAGCGCGTCCGTGCTCTGCCGGTCCAATCGCTCGGCGGCAACGGTGGGGGCGTCTCCCACAAGCGACCCTCCTTGCATCGGGGGCGGGCGTGTGTCTAAAGCCTAGCAGCGCGAGGGCCGCCCTCGCGGCTTGCCCGCTGCCCGGGGCGGTTTGACCCAGCGCGAGTGCGGGCCTATAGTGGTCGCCCAGCAGCGATCGCGCGCGGCCCATGCCAGAGTTTTTGCCGGTGGCGTACTTTCGCGAGCAGTTCGTACCCTTTGACGAGGCCAAGCTCTCCATTGCCACGCACGCGCTGCACTACGGCACGGGGGCCTTTGGCGGGCTGCGCGGCATCCCCGATCCCCAGGATCCGCAGCGCATTCTGCTCTTTCGCCTGGAGCGGCACTGCCAGCGCCTGAGCAACAGCGCCCGGTTGCTGCACTACGCGCTCTCCGCCGAGCGCATCCAGGACATCCTGGTGCGCTTCGTGCAGCAAAACCAGCCCAGCGCCCCCTTCTACATCCGCCCGTTTGTCTACACCTCCGATTTGGGCATCTCGCCGCGCCTCCACAACGTGGAAAAGGATTTTTTTGTCTACGGCCTGGCGCTGGGCGATTACCTGCCCACCGAGGGCGTGCGCTGCCGCATCAGCTCCTGGCACCGGCAAGAGGACCGCAGCCTGCCGCTGCGCGGCAAAATCAGCGGCGCCTACATTGCTTCCTCGTTGGCCAAAACCGAGGCGGTCGAGTCGGGCTTTGACGAGGCCATCCTGCTCAACGCCCAGGGCAAAGTCAGCGAAGCCTCGGGGATGAACGTCTTTCTGGTGCGGGAGGGGCAGCTGCTGACCCCGGATTTCGACCAGGACATTCTGGAGGGCATTACCCGCAATAGCATCCTGCACCTGGCGCGAGATGCCGGCATTCCGGTGCGCGAGCGCGCCATCGACAAATCCGAGCTGTTTGTGGCCGACGAGCTATTCCTAAGCGGTACGGCCGCCCGCATTACCCCCGTCAAGAGCGTGGAAAACTATCCGCTGCCCGAGCGCAACCCGCTCACCGAGCAGCTGCGCCAAAAGCTCCAGGCCGTGATGGAAAACCGCGACGCTGCGTACCGCGATTGGGTGCATGCGGTGCCGCTAGAGGCGGACCGCTAGCGCCCTAATCCGCGCGCTCCAGCGGCGCCACGCGCGGGTCGAGGATCTTTTTGCCCTGGCCCGGGAATTTGACCGCCAGGGTGGTTTTGGCCCCCGAGCCCAGGACGTGGGTGATTTCGCCGCGGCCGAATTTGGGGTGGTAGATGCGATCGCCAACGTCCCAGACCTGGGCATCGTTGCGGCGCGAGGTGGCAGCGGCAATGCGATCGCGGTGCGGGCGCGGCGCGGCAACCGGCTCAGTATGGTCGGCCAGCAGCTCCTCGGGCAGCTCTTGCAAAAACTGCGACGGCACCGCCGGCTCGCGCGATCCCCAAAGCCGGCGCTCTTGGGCGTGGGTCAGGCACAGCTGCTCCTGGGCGCGCGTGAGCCCCACGTAGCAGAGGCGGCGCTCTTCCTCCAGCGCTGCCGGGTCGTCGAGAGTGCGCGCGTGGGGGAACAGCCCCTGCTCCAGCCCCACCAAAAACACGATCGGGAACTCCAACCCCTTGGCCGCGTGCAGCGTCATCAGCGACACGGCCCGCTGCTGGGCCAAATTGTCCAGATCCGAGGCCAGCGCGGCGTTGGCCAAAAAGGCCTCCAGGCTGCCATCGCCGCTTTCCTCGGCGAACTGGACCATGGCGCTGGATAGCTCTTTAATATTTTCCAGGCGGTTGGCTGCCTCGTCGGTCCCCTGCTTTTGCAGCTCGGCGACGTAGCCCGATTCGTTGGCGATCCCCTGCAGGATCTGGGTCGCGGACTGGGCTTGCAGCTGGGCTTGCCAGCGCGCGATCAGCGCGGCGAAGCGCTGCACGGCCTTGGCCGAGCGGCCGGCCACTGTATCGGTGGCGGTTTTGTCTTTGAGGATCTCCCACAGCGGCACGTCCAGCTCCTGGGCCGCGCCCACCAAGCCATCCACTGTGGTCTGGCCGATGCCGCGCCGGGGCGTGTTGATGATGCGCAGCAGGCCGATCGTATCGGCCGGGTTGACCAGCACGCGCAGGTAGGCCAGCAGGTCTTTGATCTCTTTGCGGTCGTAGAATTTGAGCCCGCCAATGATGGTGTAGGGGATGTCGTTGCGCAGCGCTTCCTCCAGCGCGCGCGATTGCGCGTTGGTGCGGTAGAGCACGGCAAAGTCGCCCCAATCCAGCTCAGGGTAGCGCTGCACCCACGCCAGGATGCGATCGCGCACGAAGCGGGCCTCGGCGAGCTCGTTATCCCCCCGGTAGCAGTCGATGCGCTCGCCCGGCTCGCGCGTGGGGCGCAGGGCTTTGTCGATGCGCTCGGTGTTGTGCGCGATCAAGCCATTGGCCAGCTGCAGGATGTGGGCGCGGGAGCGGTAATTTTGCTCCAGCTTGACCATGGTGCGGGTGTCTTGGTCCGGCAGCCCGTCGCCAAAGTCCTGTTGGAAATCCAGCAGGATGGTGAAATCGGCCATGCGGAACGAGTAGATGGATTGATCAGCATCGCCCACGGCAAACAGGGAGCGATCGCGCCAGTCCCACGCGCACCGATCAGGCTCGCCGTTGGTGGCGAGCTGGGAGATGAGCTGGTACTGAATGCGGTTGGTGTCTTGATACTCGTCGACTAGGATGTGGCGGAATTGCCGGTGCCAGTAGCCCAGCACGGATTCGTTCTGCTGGAACAGGCGCGCCGGCACCAAGATGAGGTCGTCGAAATCCAGGGCGTTGTTGGCCGCAAGCTGCGCCTGGTAGGCGCTGTAGACCTCGGCGATGGTCCGCCCCCGGTAGTTGGCTTGCTCCCGCTCCAGCTCGTGAGGAGAGAGGCCGCGGTTTTTGGCGTTGCCAATGGCGTAGCGGACGCTGCGCGGGTTGAACTGCTTCTCGTCCAGGTTGAGTTCCTTGGTAACGATGCTTTTGACTAGGCCCTGGGCGTCCGATTCGTCGTAGATGGTGAAGTTGCGGCGCCACTGCCGGTCGCGCTCGTCGCGGTACTTGTCGATGTCAAAGCGCAGCAGCCGCGCGAACAGGCTGTGGAAGGTGCCGATCCAGAGCGGCTTGGTATAAGTTTTGTACGCGCGCGACTGCAGCCGCGTTTGCTCGCCCTCGGACAGGCTCTCCAGCGGCTGACCGTGCGCTTGCTGGGCTAGGTATTGGGCAAAGATGCCCTCGATGCGCCCTTTCATCTCCCGCGCCGCCTTGTTGGTAAAGGTGACCGCCAGGATGGTCTCGGGCTGGACCTGGTGGGCCAGGATCAGGTGCGCGATGCGATAGGTCAGCGCCCGCGTTTTGCCCGATCCAGCCCCGGCAACGACCAGCAGGGGGCCGCAGTAGTGCTCGACCGCAAGGCGCTGGGCCGGGTTGAGCTGGTGGAGAAAATCCAGAGCGGTTGCCATGGGAGCGCGGGCGGTCGCCGGCAGTTCGACTCAAGCTTATCGCTGCCGCAGCGGGCCCAACCAGCAAAAGCCGGCTGCCGCTGCATTAAAATACCTTACTGAATGGGATGCACGCGGCGTTTGCCAGGGGGAGACATGGTCGTTTGGGCGAGTTCCCACCAAACCGCTACGGCGCCGGCCCTGCCGGCCCAGCAGCGCGCGACCGAGCGCCAGCCCTATCCCAACTGCAAAGTGATCGTGCTCGATGACGACGTCAACACCTTCCAGCACGTCGCCAACTGCCTGCAGAAATACATTCCCGGCATGACCGGCGATCGCGCCTGGGAGCTGACCGAGCAAGTCCACTACGAAGGCCAGGCGATCGTCTGGGTGGGGCCCAAAGAGGCGGCCGAGCTCTACCACCAACAGCTTCGCCGCGAAGGCCTGACCATGGCGCCGCTGGAGGAAGCTTGATCCCATGGGGGAGGGCGGCCGCATTGTCTGGAACCACTCCACGCACCTGTCGGAGTTAGTCCCCGTGCTCAAGCGGCTGGCGGCTTGCGAGGGAGTGCGGACCGTAACCCCGGGCGAGCTCGGCTGCGCCAAAGGGCACCGCCCCAAGCTGCAGCTAAAGGTCTCGGTCCCCATCCACGGCGGTTTCAAGGCGATCGCGCGCAACGGCAAAAGCGTTCAGGAAGTTTTTATCGTAACCGAGCTGAGCCGCGAGGGCTTGCAAGCGGCGATCGCGCGCGCGATCGCGCGTTAGCGATGCGAGTCGGCCGGCTGGCGCAGCGCCGCCACCACTTCCCCCAACCCCACCGAGTGGGAGGCCTTGAGCAAAACCCGATCACCAGGCTGGAGCAGCCCTTGCAGGCGCTCGAGCAGTGATTGCCGGTCCGGCCAGCATTCGGTGGCAACGCCGCCCGCGGCTGCTGCCAAGTTGCGCGCCTCGGCTCCGTCGGCCAGCACCAGCAGCGCGTCCAGTCCCAGCTCGCTAGCGGCCTCGCCCACGCGCGCGTGCAGCTGAGGCCCCCGCTCGCCCAGCTCCGCCATGCGCCCCAGCACGGCAATGCGGCGCTGCCCAGGGGTGTCCCGCAGCAGCTGCAGGGCCGCCACCATGGACTCCACCCCGGCGTTGTAGGTCTCATCGAGCAGGATGATATCGCCGGGGAGCTGGTAGCGCTGCGCTCGCCCGCCGGGCAAATCCACGGATAGGCCCGCTGCCAGCGGCTGCCAGTCCAACCCCAAACCGCGCAGGACGGCCAGCGCAGCCAAATAATTGCGGGCATTGTGGCGCCCCGGCAGCGGTAGCGGAAACTGCCGGCCGTCCACCGCGATCGCCTCGTCGCCCGCAACCAGGGTGCCGCAGACATCGCCGCCTTCCAGGCCGTAGGTGAGCGTCGGGCCCTGCCACACCCGGGCAGCGGTCGCCATCAGGCGAGCATTGTCCTGATTGAGAACGGCCAAGCCTTGCTGCGGCGACAGCTGCGCCAGCAGCTCGCATTTAGCCTCGGCAATGGCGGCCTCAGAGCCCAAGCGCCCGATGTGCGCGGTGCCCACGTTGATGATGGTGCCAACCGTGGGGCGCGCGATCCGCGCCAGCTGCGCAATTTCGCCGCGCCCGCGCATCGCCATCTCGATGACCGCGAACTCGTGGTGCTTGTCTAGGGCTAGCAGCGTTTTGGGGACCCCAATTTCGTTGTTGTCATTGCCAGCGGTTTTGAGCACGGTGCCGTGCTGGGCCAGCGCTGCGACCAGCAGCTCTTTGGTGGTGGTTTTGCCCACCGAGCCGGTAATGCCGATGACGGGGATGGCAAAGCGATCGCGCCACCAGCGGGCGAGCGTCTGATAGGCCGCGAGCGTATTGCCCACGCAAAACTGCGGCAGCTCCACTGAGACAGGCCGCGCGACGACGGCCGCTACAGCACCGCGCTGCGCCGCTTGGGCGAGAAAGGCGTGCCCGTCGAAGCGCTGGCCGGTCAGTGCGATAAAGAGCTCGCCCCCGCGCAGCTGGCGGGTATCGGTGGTGACGCCGGTAGCGATCGCATCGGGATCGAAGCGCTCGGGCGCGGTCCCCAGGATGGCGCTGAGCTGTTGCAGCGAGAGCTGGCAGGCCATGGGCTGGGCCTAGGCGTCGGCAACAGGACCATTGTAGCGGCTCATGGCGGGCTCCAAGCCCCGCTCGAGCGCGAGCTCCACCAGCGCCACCGTTCGATCGAGGACTTGGCGCATGCGCGGGATTTCCTGGGGCGAGAAGCGCCCCAGGACGTAGGCCACGCTGTCTTGCCCGGGGCTGGGGGAACCGATGCCCAAGCGCAGGCGCGGGAACTGTTGCGTGCCCAAATGGGCGATCGCCGATTTCATGCCGTTGTGGCTGCCCGCCGAGCCGGCCGGGCGCAGCCGCAGGTGCCCCACGGACAAATCCATGTCGTCGTAGATGGGCAAAACGGTCTGCGGTGCCAGCTTGTACCAATCCAGGGCCGCGCGTATGGCTTCGCCGGAGCGGTTCATGTAGGTGTGCGGCTTGAGCAAGCGCAACTTGCACTCGCCCAGCGGTAGCTCGGTCCACTCACCTTTGAAGCGGCGGCTGTGGCGCCACTGGGCTTGCCAGGCGCGCGCGAGCGCATCGGCAGCCTCAAAGCCAATGTTGTGGCGCGTTCGCGCGTACCGGGGGCCGGGATTGCCCAACCCGACAATGAGCTGGATGGGACCTTCAGCTGGCATCAGGCCGCTGGAGCTGCCGCAGGCGCTTGCAAGTAGTGCGAAACCGTGTGCGCCCGCTCGAAGCCGCGGCGGATGCAATCGCCCAGCGAGACCCCATCGAGGTAGTTGCTGCACAGAAACAGCCCCGGCAGCTCGGCTAGCTCGGCTTCGAGGGCTTGCATTTGGGCCTGGTGGCCGATGGCGTACTGCGGAATGGCGCGGTGCCAGAGCCGCACGGCCAGCACCTTGGGTGCCACGTAGCGCGCCAGCAGGACCTGGCGCAAATCGGCGTGGACGGCTTGCACGATGCGATCTTCATCCAGGCGAGCGATTTCAGGGTCAGTGGCGCCCCCAATAAAGCTAGTCAGGATTTCCCAACCAGCCGGCGCGCGGCCGGCAAACAGCGCCGACGACCAAATCGTGCCCAGGGTGCGAATGCCTTGACCGCGCGGGTTGAGGTTGCCAAAGCCGCGCAGGGCCCCGCCCAACGCCTGCTGCGGGTAGGCCAGCACCACGCTAGCCACCGGCGGGTAGGGAATGGCAGCCAGCCGCTGGCTGGCGCGGGCGTGCAGCGGGCGCAATAGCTCGGCGCTGGTATAGGCTGGGGTGGTGAGCACCACCGCACGCGCCTCAACCTGCTGCGGCCCCTGGGGCGTTTGGAAGGTGGCCAAATAGCTGTCGCGCTCGGTGCGCTGCAGCTGCGATAGCGCCCAGTTGCAGCGCAGGGCATCCCCCAAGCGCTCGGCAATGGCGTTGGGAAGCGCCTGCAAGCCCGTGCGGAACGAGCCCAGCTCCCCACTTTGGGTTTGGGGGAGCTGCGTCTGGCTGGTAGCCGGGCGTTGCGGGGCCGCCTGCCGCCCCAGAAGCGCTCCGGGGAGCAGGCCGCCGCCGCGATCGGCGAGCTGCGTGACGCGCCGGAAGGCGGCCTGGGCGCTCAACTGGCGGACGTCGCCGGCGTAAACGCCCGAGACGAACGGGGCGACCAAACGCTCGGTAACCTCGCGCCCCAGATGGCGTTGGAAAAACTGCGCGACCGTTTCCTCGCCGCCTTGCTGCGATACCGCCTCGCCCACCGCCGGGGGGACAAATCCCAGCGCCCCGGCCAGCGCTCGCAGCTTGCCGCTAGGGCTCAGCAGCTGCGTTTTGAGCGCGGCCGAAGGGCGCATGGGCACCGGCTGCAGTCGCCCCCGCCAGTAGATGTAGCGCGGCAGCTGTCGGTCGGCCAGCACGAGCTCCTCGCGCAGGCCAGCATCGACGGCAAGCTCAAGCAGCTCTCGCGCCGGCGAGAAGCTGTTGGGCCCTTCCTCCCACAAAAACTCGCCAGTGCTGCTGGTGGTAATGTTGCCCCCAACCTGGGGTTGGCGCTCGGCCACGAGCAGCGAGTGCTGCTGCTGCTGCAGGGTGCGCCCCAAGCTCAAACCGCTGATGCCAGCGCCCACGACTAACGCATCCAGCACGGGCGTTCCTCCGGGTGCCGTCTAGGGCAATCGTAAGCCATTGCCGCCGGCCCAAGCTCAGTTGCCCTCGCGAAACAGCGCTTCCAAATAGGTCTCGGCGCAGGCCCGGTAGTTCTCGGCCGTTTGGCCGGCTTGGCGGTTGCCATTCTGGAGCAGAAACAGCGACAGCGCGGCAGCAAAAACGCGGTTTTGATCCCAGTTGGGCTGGGCCTCCAAATAGTTTTGGAGCGAGTGGTACAGGTCCTCCGGAATTTCGGCCAGGATGCTGACAGTGGTACTCATGATGACCTTGGTTGCCTCAGTCGCGCTTGCCTCGGCACCCCGCACGCGGGATAGCGCCGTGACGCGTCCGCTCGGCAAAAGCCAATATGCCCCCGTGCCGGGCGATCTGCCAGCCGGTGCGCTCGCGCTCAGACGAGCGGGTTGCCAATGGGTCGAACTATTCTCATCCGCGACGGGGTGGGGTTGTCAATGCTTAAAAATTTTAAGCTTGGGGCGCGATTGAGGTGCGTCCAACGGCGTCATGGGGGTTGAGCCCGCATTTTTGTTACGTATCTTAATTAAAACTCCGTACCTAGGGGCACTGAGGCGCCAGTGCGGCGATCGCAGCCTCGGCCGGGCAGCAGCGCCGCTCAGTACAGCCGCATCGCCGTTGGGGGCAGGCCCGATCCGAGCGGGCGGAAGGCTGCCCTGGTGCGGTTGAACCCCAACGCCTGCAGCGTCCAGCCAAACGCTAAGAATTGCGAACGCGGCGCGCGCCGGGTGCGTGCGAGCTCGATCGTTTGCGGGATTGCGCGGTTGACAGTGCCAGTCTTGGGGCAGTTACTGGAATCTGGGATGCTGCTCGGCCCGTCTCGCCATGCCCCGGTTGGCCTACTTCGATTGCCCCAGCGGCATTGCCGGCGACATGTGCCTGGGGGCGCTCGTCGATGCGGGCGTGCCCCTGGGGTATCTGAACGCGCAGTTGCGCCAGCTCAATCTGGCAGCGGCGCCGCAACTGCGAGCCGAAACGACGCATGCCCGCGGGCAGGCCGCCACCCAGGTTACGGTCGCTGTCGGCAAGGCGGAAACGCACGAACGGGATTGGGCTGCAATCGCGGCCCTTTTGCAAGCAGCACCATTGCCCGAGCGAGCCGCACGCTGGAGCCAGCAAGCGTTCCGAGCGCTCGCCCAAGCCGAGGGGGCCGTTCACGGTGTGGCCCCCGAGCGCGTCACGTTCCATGAAGCAGGCGCAGCCGATGCGATCGCCGATGTTGTCGGTACGTGCTTGGGCCTAGATTGGTTGGGCATCGAGCAGATTGCCTGCTCGGCGCTCCCCACCGGTGGCGGCACCGTCCGCGCCGCGCACGGCGAGCTGCCTGTTCCGGTGCCGGCTGTAGCGCACTTGTGGGCCGCGTACCGCGTCCCGGTCTATAGCAACGGCATCGCGCAGGAGCTGGTCACCCCCACCGGGGCTGCCCTTGCCGTCGCGCTCGCCGAGCGCTTTGGTCCCTTACCGGCCATGACACCCTGGCAGGTGGGCCTGGGCGCCGGTTCCCGCGAGCTAGCCATCCCTAACCTCTTGCGGCTCTGGTTGGGCGATGCCGCATCCCGGGGCAGCGCAGCCCAAGAGCCCATCGCCGTACTCGAGACGCAGCTGGATGACCTTAGCCCGCAGGCGATCGCTTACACCACCGAGGCCCTGTTTGGCACCGGGGCAGCGGATGTGTTTACCCAGGCCATCGGCATGAAAAAAAGCCGCAACGGCATCCTGCTCACGGTGGTGTGCCCGCCCGAGCGGGCTGCGGACTGCGAGGCCGTGCTGTTCCGCGAGACAACCACCTTGGGCGTGCGGCACAGCCAGCAGGTGCGCACTGCGCTACCGCGCGCGATCCGGCGCGTGGAGACGCCGCTGGGGCCAGTGCGCGTCAAGGTTGCCTTCCGCAGCGATGCCGCCTCACAGGCGCCGCTGGGCATCCAGCCCGAGTACGAAGACTGCGCCCAACTGGCCCGCACCCACGACTGCCCTTGGCACGTCGTGCACCAGATGGCGATTGAGGCATGGAAGGTGCAGCAAACCAGCTAGCCGAAGCTAGCCCTGCTCGGCCTCGACCCCCTGGTCGGCTTCCTCAGCCTCAGCATCCTCGGGCTCGGCTGCCATGCCGTCAGCCATTTCCTCGGGGGCCCCTTCAGCCTCGGCTTCGCCACTGTCGGCCATGCCGGCTTCGGCACCGTTAGCCTCAGCCTCCTCGGGAGAAGCTGCCGGTTCGCCGCCCTCATCGGCTGCATCGCCTTCGGCCTGGGCGGTTTCGCCGCCTTCAGCCGGGGCGGCTTGTTCTTCTTCAAACTGGGCTGCTTCGCCTTCCTCGGGCGCTGCCGCTTCTTCAGGTTCTTCCGCTCCGTCTGCCGCTTCAGCCGGCTCGGCCGGCGCTTCCGGCTCGGCAGCTTCTCCTTCATCTTGCGGGGCCGGTTCGGATTCGACTGCCTCCTGCTCCGATAGCTCCTGCGGGACTTGCTCGGGGGCCTCTTCAACTTCGGGAGCTGTAGCCTCGGGGTCTGTTGCCTCAACACCGCCACCGCAGGCGGTCGTTACCAGTAACAAAGCAGCGCTGCAGGCCAGCGCTAGGGCTTGTCGGACTCGCGCGAACCACGCCATCATCATCTGCCTCCGCGATCGCCTATGGGGGATTGAATTAGGGATGCCCGGCCCCAGGGCCGAGCCAGAAACCGCTAGCAGCGGGCGCAACCCCGACCGCGGCCGGCCGCGATCGGGGCGGTAAACTAGCTAGCCCCTAGAGTTCGCTAGCCGCCACCCGACTCACCGGAACCGGTGGAACCGCCACCTTCCATGTCGCCAGAGCCGGTGCCTTCACCTTCCATGCTCTCTTCTTCTTGCATTTCGCCATTGCCGGTTCCAGCACCGCCGTCGGTACCGCCACCAGGACCACCCTGCTGGCAGGCAGCGCCCAGCGTCAGGATGGCACCTGCTAGCAGCACCAGGGACAGTTGGCGCAGGCGCAGTGCGTTCAGCAATTTCGTCACAGTGAATGCTCCTTAGTTTTCGTTCGTGCCTCAAAGCGAGCAGCTGCAAGCGCAAGCTTGCTGGCTCCTCACTCGAGTCCCCAAAAGCCTAGTGGGATGGGCTCACTACCGTCAAGAGCCCGCTAGGGATTTTGCTCGGGCTGCCAGTTTTCTTTCACGACCTGGCGCGCCCGGGCAACGACGAGCGCTTGATGGGGCACGTCGTCGGTTACTACAGAGCCAGCTCCGACGGTGACGCCATCGCCCAGCGCCACAGGCGCCACCAGCACGCTGTTAGCCCCTGTTTTGGTGCTATCGCCAATGTGGCTGGCGTGCTTTTGCCGGCCATCGTAGTTGGCCACAATCGTGCCGGCACCAACGTTGACGGCTCGGCCCAGCGTGGCATCGCCCAAATAACTCAAATGGGCGACGTTGGCATTGGCTCCCACCTGGGTGTTTTTGATCTCGACAAAGTTACCCACCCGGCACCCGGCGGCTAGCTGGGTTCGGCCGCGCACGTGGGCGTAAGGGCCGATTTGAGCGCCTTCGGCGATTGTGCTGTCGCGGATGGTGGAATGCCAAACCGTGGCGCCCTCCCCAATGTGGCTGTTGTCGATCCAGGTGCCCGGGCCGATGCGGCTGCCGGCACCAATGGCGCAGTGGCCGCGCAGGTGCGTCTGGGGCTCGAGGACGACATCAGGCTGGAGCCGGACGGTCTCATCGATGGTGATGCTGGCGGGATCCACCATGGTGACGCCGGCTGCCATCCACGCCTGCTTGATGCGCGCCTGCAGGCTGTCGTTGGCGGCTGCGAGCTGGGCGCGATCATTGATGCCAGCGATCTCGTCGGGATCGCTGGCATCGACGGCCATTACGGGCTGGAGAAAGTCGATGGCCTCGGTCAGGTAGTACTCTTGCTTGGCGTTGTCGGCCGAGAGTTTCGGCAGCACTGGGGCGAGCTGCCGCCAGCTAAAGCAGTAGATACCAGCGTTGATGCGATCGGTGGCTTTTTGCTCGGGCGTGCAGTCTTTATCTTCAACGATCGCGCGCACGATCCCGCCCTCGTCGCAGAAAACGCGGCCGTAGCCGCTGGGATCGGGTAAGCGTACGGTTAGGAGCGTTGCGGCGTTTTGCTGGCGCTGGTGCACCTGCAGCAGCCGCTGTAGCGTCTCGGGCCGCAGCAGCGGTACGTCGCCGTTGAGCACCAGCAAGTCGCCGTCGAAATCGGTTAAGTGCGGCTCGAGCTGCCGGAGGGCGTGGCCGGTCCCCAGCTGCTGCGCCTGCTCGACGAACTCAACACCCTCCCAGGCCTGCAGCGCCTGCCGGACGCGATCGGCACCGTAGCCTACGATCGCAAAGCATCGCTCCGGCTGGAGCGGTTCGCAGCTATCCAGCACGCGCTCGACCATCGAGCGCCCGCTCAGCGAGTGCAAAACTTTCGGGTGCTCAGATCGCATGCGCGTGCCGCGCCCGGCTGCCAAAACGGCTACCGCTACCATGGCTTCGACTCAAATCCTGCCAATTCCGAAGCGAGTATACCGCTTCAGGCAGGTGCCGGCAACGCCCGGCAGCTCAGGTCTCCTCGCGGTGCAAGACAAATACCTTGGAGGTCTCGGGCTGCAGCTCGAGGGACACCGTGCCCTGGCGGATGGGAGTCTGGTCCCCCGTTGCTACGTTCTGGCAGGTGGCAATGCCCTCGCCCGCGAGCGGCAGCTCAAACCGGCCGCCATGGGTGGAGTAGGCGTAGAGGATCGAATCCCTGCTGGGCAATTCCTCGGGCGCCGACTGCGGCTCGCGCACCATGAAAATGTCCTCGTTAGCCCGGGCGCGCTCGGGGAATAAAAAGCGCGTCTCGCCGTAGCGCAGGACCGGATGCTGCTGGCGCAGCTGGGCCATCCGGCGCGTGGTTCGGTGGAGCTTGGCGCTCCAGCCCGGCGAGCCCGGCCAGATCATTATGGGGCGGTTGAAGGGATCGCCGCCCATCCCGAACAATCCCTCGTGATCGGGGTGGTAGGGCACGGCCAGGGCAGTTTCGGCGCCGTACATGATCATGGGAACCCCGCGCGCGGCAAACAAGAACTCGATGGCGCTGGCGTAGGCGCGCTCGCTCATGTGGGGGTATTTGGTCTTGAGCCGCGGCTCGTCGTGGTTTTCTAGAAACGTCACCCAGCCGCGGGCTTCGCGATTGGGGATGCGATCGAGCGAGCGTCGCGGCACATCCAGGGTGCGCGCCGGATCGAGCAGCCAGTGGAAAAAGCGCTGCAGGGCGCTTTCGTTGTAGCGCTGGCCCTGGCGCCCCAGGGTGACCTCGCGCAGCATGAAGGTGCGGCCATCCCAGTGGCGCTCGCCGGCAAAAAAGCGGCGCGCTGCCAAGCTCAAGTCAAAGTCGAACTGGGTGTAGTGCTCGGTCTCGGCGATCCAGTCGATGCTGGCGGGCTCGCGGTAGCCGCCGCCAAAGAACTCGCCGATGAGCACCGCCGAGGGATCGATCGCCAGCACCCGCTGCTCCAAGGTGCGCCAAAAATCGGCGTTGACGTGCTTGACCGCATCCAAGCGGAAACCGGCCACTTGCTCGCCGCCCTCATTAAAGGTCAGCCAAAACTCGACTGCATCCAGCAGGTACTGCGCCACGGCCGGCTTGTCGTGGTCGAGATCGGGCAAGCCGCCCGGCAGCCATCCTTTTTGGATGTTTTCTTTGTCGGGGCGGCTGGTGTCGATGGGCTGGAAGGGATGGAACCAGTCCTGGGGATCGGCGGTTTGGGTGGCCGGGTCCCAGTACTGGGCCACCCGCTCGCCGTGGCGGTAAACGCTGCCGTTATCGGCAAACCAAAACCCGATCGAGTCGGGTTCAAAAGCCGGTGGCGTGCGGAACTCGGGATAGGGCGAGGTGTGGTTGAGCGTCAGATCCAGGATGACGCCAATGCCGCGCCGACCGGCTTCATCGAGCAGGCGGCGCAGCACGTCAAAGCGATCACGGCCGTGGGTGTTGCGAAAGTGCTCGTCGATCTCGAACCAGTCTTTAGTCCAGTAGCCGTGGAACGGGGCTGAGGCGTGCGCGTAGAGCCCGTCGGCTTGGTCCAGATCGCTTTGCGCGTCCTGGTGCAGGTAGTGACTGGATTGCGGGTAGTAAATCAGGCCGTTGGCATTGTCTTGGATGGGCGAGAGCACGATCTTGGTCACGCCCAAATCTTGGAGGTAATCGAGCTTGCGGATGACGCCTTCCAAATCGCCGCCCCAGTACAGCCCCATGTAGCGATGGCTGGGATCGTAGGTCTGGCGCAGCAGCAGCCGATTGAGCCGGTTGTACTGCCGCGTTGACTCATCCAGCTCCGGCGAGAGCGGAAAGGCCGACTCGGGCAGGTTGTTGGCGGAATTGGCGTCGAAAAAGCGATCGACGATGATGTAGTAGAGGACGTCGTTTTCCAGGTTGCCCTTGGTGCGCGGGCTGGCAGCTGCCTGGGCGCGTGCGGGGTCGCCCCCGAGCAGCCCCCCCAAGCCGATCGCGCTCAACAGCAAAATTGCGACAAGGGCGCAGTGCAGGCAGCGGGGCATGGCTATCGCGTTGCAACGTTGCTTCCATCGCGCAGGAACAGGGCGTCCCAGCGCTGGGGAAATTGCTCGAGCAGCTCCTGGGAGGTGCTGGCTGCGCGCGGTCGGGCGGCGCTGGTTTGTTCCACCTGGCTCAGGTGCGTGCGATCCAGCTCGCCCTGCTGGGCAAAGGCCCAATGTTCGGCGCGATCGTAGGTGCTAAAGATTAGGCCGGCCCAATCGAGGGCAATGGCCACAATAAAGGCAATCCCGCCGGCCGAGGTCAGCAGCCACCGCCAGTTAAGGTTGTAGCGCTCGAGCAGCGGCAGCACCCGGTTGAGCCGGACGCATTGAAAGCGCCGCCAGCGCGCTTTGAACGCGTTCCAGCGCCGGGCCAGCGGATGGGGATCGCCGGTGGCTTGTTGCTGGCGCGCCCAGCCATCGGCACGCTCCTCAGCGCGGATCAGCTGCTCGTACGCCGACTCGGCCAAGTTGTAGCCCAAGATGAACCCAAAAACGTTGACGCTATAGAAGGCCAAGATCTTGAGGAAAAAGAAGTTAAACAGGGGCTGGAAATTGATCTCGCCCGACTGCAGAAACAGCAAGCCGCTGCTGTAGATGGACCAACTCAGTACGATGCCGCCGTAGTCCACCAACGGCTTGAGGATGACCTGCCGCAGCGGCACGTTGTAGTCGGTCTGGTTCATGCTCTCGTGGAAGAACTTGGCCAAGAGCTGCTTCCCCTGCGAGGGGCGCCGCGTGGGATAGTTAGGGCCGCTGGCATCGGGCTGGAAGGGGTGGCGCCGGCCTTCCAGGATCATGCGCTGCCCGATGAGGTAATAAAACAGATACTGCACGATGGTGTAGGGAATCAGCCCCGCCCAGGTAAAGGCGCGCTCCCAAGGCCCGATGCCAGTGGCAATCAAGAAAAAGCCCAGATCGCAGCCGATCTTCCAGCTCATTAGGCCCAGAGTGCGGTTGGCGACGGTCTGGTAGCGCCCCAAACGTGCATCAGCCGCCGCCGATAGCCCCGGGCTGAGCCAGCGGGCGGCGCGCGGGATGAGCCGGCGGCGGAACAGCAGCTCCTGGAAAAAGGCGACGGTCGCCAGCGGAATCACGATTTGGAACAGCTTGCTCGAGCCGTAGCTGAGCGCAGAGGAGCTGGGAACTTGGGCAACGAACTCCCACCCAATAGGCATCTCACCTGGCAAGTTCTGCAAATCTAGTAACAATAGCGCAGCACGAGCAGGCTCATGGCTCCAACGCGCAGCGGCAGCACGTTGGCGACGTTGGCGTAGCGGCCGCTGGCGGTCTCGAGCACGGTCCCGGGGGTGTAGGCCTGGGCCGACTCGGCGCCATCGCCATCGAACAGTACCGTCCACTGCCCGCTAAACCCTTCTGGGACGGGTAGCTCGTAGGGCGTGCTGCCGGCAAAGGTGTGGGGGCCAAAGTTAAACAGCGCGATCAGGGACTCATCGGCCCGAACGTGGCTGTAGCGGAACACCCCCAGCAGCGAGCTCTCGGCATTGCAGTGGTAAATCCCGGGCTGAACGAAGGACTGGAAGGTGTTCTCGCGCGTTTTGGTATAGCGGCGGAAGATGTTGCGCAGCTGCGCCATGTCGGTACGGTGCTGCCGGTGAACGCGCTCGATCTCGGCTGCCGAGAGCCCCCACTCCTGCCAGTACGCCATCTGCTCGGGGGCGACGCCAGCCCAGCTCACCTGCCAGTTGCGTCCCTCGTCGTAGCAGCCTAGCGCCAGCGAGTCCACACTCGGTACGAACATGTAGCGCAGCTTGGCCGAAAACATGGTCAGGGCTTCGGCATTGCGCACCTTGCGGCGGACGTAGTCCAGCAACTCGCCCCCGGTAAGCTCGCCCATGCGTACCAGGGACTCGCCCTGCCGCTTGGCTAGCTCGGCGGGATTGCCGCCGTAGGCCCAGGGCACGTAGGGACGCCCCCGCACGATGTGCTGGTCGTACCAGGTCTCATCGTGCAGCTGCGCATAGCAGGCTTGCGGGTATTGCAAGTTGGCGGCCTGATTGAGCTCGGCCACTAAGGTCTCGACGTTGGGGTGGCGCGGCCGCTCGCGCTTCTCGGGCGGCTTGTAGAGCTCCTCGACGATGGAAAACCCAATGGGGGCATAGAACGCGTCGATCAGCTCGCTCACCGCTGGGTTGCCCGCCACCTCAAACGTTTCGCCCAGCGCGATCAGATCGGGGGCAGCGCGGTCCAGCTCCGCGCGCAGCTCGCGGATGAAGGTTTCAGCAAAGTTCTGGTCCCGGTTGGCGTACTGCAAAACCAGCCCATCCACATAGTCGATGCGGATGAGCTTGAGGCGGTGGTTGACCGCAAAGGCTACGATTTTTTCCACCAACTGGCGCCGCACCTCGGGATCGCCGAGTTGGAACATCCAGGTGCCGTAATCCCGGAACAGATAGGCCTGGCGATCGACAAACAGCGCTTCGCCGTCCGAGCGCGCGACGCCATCCAGCGATCCGGGAAAGGGCGCGCGCACTTGGTGGGTAAAAATCAAATCCGGCACGATGCGGATGCCGCAGGCATGGAAGCGGTCCACCAGCTGCATGAAGGCATTGGCGTGCCCGATCTGCCAGTCCAGATCGACGGCGTTGTAGGTCAGGTAGTTGAAGCGCGGATCCAGCTGGGTGCGATCAGCCACCGAGGACGACACTGGTACCATGAGCTCGTCAATGCCCCACTCCGCCAGCTGGCCGGGAATGTCGGTTTGGAGCAGGCGATCGGCGATCGCCCCCTGCAGCAGCTCCTCGATGGCCTGCGGCGCGAAGCGACCGCCCTTGTAACCGGCCAGCAACCCTTCCAAGGTGGTCTCCATCAGCACGCTGGCGTGCTCCAGTTGGGACAGGCCGGTCTGCCACTGGTAAGCCAGCTTGGGCACATAGATGGTGCCGTAGAGGTTCTCCAGGGCATTAAGCGGCGCCAGGGGCTGCCACTCGCCGGCCGTATCGCGATAGCGAAACCAGAGCGGCGTTTGGGGGGCGAGGCGCTCTAGCGCCAGCGACCAATAAGCGCTCCCGCTAGCGGGACGCTCCAGTGTTTGCCAGTTGCCATCGCCGACTTTGACCTGGACGCACCACTGCTCCAGTGGCTGCGGTTCGGCCAGATCCGGCGCGGCCGGGCTAAAGCGCTGGGGCAGATAGACCATCAGCTGCAGGTCCACCTTGCCGTCCGCATAAATCTGGGTGACGTGGGACAGGCGCGTGGGTTGATAGCGCGGGCACCATCGCTCGGCCGGCTCGGTGGGCGCTCGCGGAGAGCGCGAGAGCGCTGTCTGCAGCTGCTGGAAAAACCCGACCATAAACGCGCAACGGCTATCGTTGCCGGGCGGGCAAACGGGGCATCTTGCCGCCCGCGAGCGGAAGCAGAAGCTAACGCTCCATCATGACACCGCTTGGGGCCATTTTGGCAGTTTGGCGGGCACTGGCAAGCGCCACTACTGCGGCGCCACGAACACGGCGGTGGTTCGCGAGGGGATCTCGAAGGTGCCGCCCTCGGACTCAAAGCGCGCTTGCGCGACGAGATCGCCCTCGGCCTGGGCTTGCACCGGATGCAGCTTCAGCGATCGCCCGGCAAAGGCCGGGAGCGCAATGCGGCGCGAGAACTTGTGGGCGTTGATCAGCACCACAACCGCCTCGCGCTCGGGATCGCGATCGGGCTCGGGGGCATCGCTGATCGACATGGCAATCAGCGCGTCTCGCTGCCGGGAGCCGGTGTTGTGAAACCGGACGCGCTTTTGAATCGCCTCGGCGGTGCGCAGGCGAAACAGCGGCGAACTCTGGCGGATGCGCAGCACGTCCTGCAGGTGCTCGACGCTGGCTCGGACATCGCCGCTATCGGGATCCAGGGCCGGATCGGCCAGCAGCGGGGCCGCAATGTCCCAGCGATCGCGATTGTTCCAGGCAGGGGGCAAGCCGCTGCCGAACTGGTTGCCCTCGTAGCGAAAGTTGAGGCGGTTGAACCAATCCCCGGAGTCGTAGCTGTTGCGATCGAGCGATTTGGACCGCAGCATGTCGGCGCCCAAGTGGAAAAACGGTACCCCCTGGGCAAAGGCCACCAGATCCAGCCCCAAGTTCTGGGCGCGCACGCGCTCGGCCATGGAAGTCACGGCCGTGTCGTTGTGGCCGCGCGGCAGTTTGAAGGCGTTGAGATCGAATAGCGTCTCGTTGTCGTGCTTGGAGACGTAGTTGACGGTCTCTTGTGGGTCGCGGGCATAGCCCACCCCATCCAGCGCCAGGCCGGTGACGGTGCGATCGCGGCGATCCGTGATGGCGTGGTCCTGCAGGCTGCCGGCTAGGGCGATCCGCAGCCGGTCCGTCAGATCCTGCAGGTCGCTGCGAAAGCGATCGGGGTAGTAGTGGCCGTTCCAGTCGTAGGAGCGGCCGTTGATAAAGCCCTGGCGGCGGGTATCGCCAGAGCCGCCGTGGGCGGCATCGCGGAGCTTGTCATCAAAGGTCCCAATGCCCGTGCCGGCGACGTTGTACTGGTTGGCGTGCTCGAGCCCTTTGGCCTGGGCCGAGCCAAAATCCCAACCTTCGCCGTAGAGGTAGATATCGCTACCGTCAACCCCATCCTGGGCAGGCGTTAGCGCCTGCAGCGCCTGCCGGGCCGCCACCACGTCGTCCACGGTATGCAGGTTCATTAAATCGAAGCGGAACCCATCTACCTTGTAGGCTTTAGCCCAGCGCACCAGCGTGTCCACCATGAGCTTGCGCATCATGTCGAACTCGGTGGCTGTATCGGGGCAGCAGCTGCTGGTGTGGCGTTCGCCGCGATCGGTGGCGCGGTAGTAATAGCCCGGCACGATCTTGTCGAGCACAGACTCGGGGTACTGCTTGTGAGCGAAGGTGTGGTTGTAGACCACATCCATCACCGTGCGTAGCCCGTTCTGGCTCAGCACCTGCACCATCCGGCGGAACTCGCGAATGCGGGCGGCGCCGTTGGCATCGGTGGCGTAGCTACCTTCGGGAACGCCGTAGTGGTAGGGATCGTAGCCCCAGTTGAAGCTGTCGTTATATCGAATGACCGCCATCTGCGCTTGCTGCTGTTCGGAGTCGCGCGGGAAGCGAGCGAGCTGCGCGTAGTTGGGGTCGGTGCGCGCGCTGGGGTCCTCGTTGACCGAGCTAAAGTCGGCCGCCGGCATCAGGTGCAGGTGGGTCAAGCCCGCCTGGGACAGGTTCTGCAGGTGCCGCATGCCGTTTGAGGGGCCAGGGCGGCCGTTTCGGCCGTCGTAGCCAAAGGCGACGAACTTGCCGCGGTGCTCGGGGGCCACAGTGGGATCGTCGCGGCTAAAATCACGCACGTGCGCCTCGTAGACGGCCATGTCCTCAGGCGCTTCCAGCGCTGGTTTCACCAGCGCATCCCAGCCGTCAGGTTTGAGGCGCGGATCGCCGTAGAGATCGACGATCTGGCTGCGCTGGCTGTTTTGCGACAGGTTGGCCGCGTAGGGATCGGTGACGAAGTTGCGCTCGATGCGGCCGGTACTGGGGACATAAACCTCGACCTCGTAGAGGTAGTACTGCCGGTCCCAGTCGGGCTCGCCGGTGAGCTGCCAGACCCCAGTGCTGGGGTCGTAGTCCATGGGGGTCTCGATGGCGCGATTGGCCTGCGGCCCGCGAAAGCGGTGCAGCGTCACCGAACGCGCGGTGGGGGCCCAGAGCCGCAGCGTGGGGACATCGCCGTTGTAGCTGACCCCGAGCTGACCGCGATAGCCGAACAGGTCATCAATGACGCCTTGGGTTTGCAAGCCGGTGGTATCGACGAGCTCGCCGCTGCGGTTGTAGGCGGCAATGGCCAGCTCGCCCTGCAGCATGCGCGGCACGATCGCCAGCACGGACTGGGTCAGGTGCCACGCGTCGTAGCCGTCTGCGTTGGGGAATTTGGGGTAGCGATCGCCGTCAATGGGGCCGTTGAGATTGAGCGGAATGCCCGAGCCACTTTTGACCGGTACGTCCAGATCGCCGCCGCGGTCGTAGTGCAGCTCGTAGATGCAGCCCTGGCTGTTGTTCCAGGCCAGCACAGCCTCCTCCAGCCAAAAGGCGCGCCGATCGCTGGGGCCCTCGGGGAACGGCGTGACTTTAACGTAGCCGTTGCCTTGCTGCTGCCAGCTGCGCTGGCCGGTGGTGCGATCGTGGCAGCTGGTGGTGAATTCGTAGAGTCCGGTTCCTAGCGACAGCCGGGCAACGTACTCGTCGTTGTTGCCAATGTCGCCGTCGTAGTGCATGGTGGTTTGGCGGCGCGCTGCCCAGAGGCCGCCAAAGCGCTCCACTGGACTCCAGTGGACGGTACAGCTGACGTTGTTGCCGCGGCCCACCGGTTCGGTTGCGCCAGGCCGAAAGAATTGCGTATGGACGACCAGCTCGCTGCCATCGGCAATTTCGACCTGGCTGTTGCCGGCTGGGGACATGTTGCCCACCCAAAGTTGGGACTGCAGCGGCGCAGCCGCGGCAGGGCCCGCCAGGAGCAGCGGGGCCATCAAGCAAGTTAAACCCCCCAAGATGGGGGCCAAAAAAACCATTAAAAGCGAGCGTTGCATGCGTAGCTGGGATCGTTGCTGCCTCGGCGGCGATAGCAGCCAATCCTACCAGCCGTGGGGTGGGACGCTAGCGAGCGGCGGGCAAAAACTGCTTCAGGACGGCGCGCGGGGAGCGGTCCCAGGTATCGATGTGGGCGTAGATGCGCCCGTGCCGGTCGAGCTTGTAGCTGGAGCGACCGCTAAAGCAAACTTGAGCCGGCCAGGGCAAGCGCGGCGTCCCGCGTACCGTCCAGCTGGCTTGGATGAGCTGCGGCGCCTCGACCCAGATGGCGTGGAGCTCAAAGGCGATCGCGCGGAAAAACAGCCGCGCGTGAAAGCGCAGCGTCCAGAAGATGAGGCGGTAGTTGAACTTGTACTGAAACGTATTGACCGGATCCTGGAACCAGATGTTCCAGGTGTAGAGCTCGTAGCTGATATCGCGCTGGAACAGGTAGGGCAGCTCGCGCCCCAGGGTGGCGATCACGCGCTCGCGTCGGGCATCGAGCGCCGCCCGTTCGGTTGGGGAGGCCTGGGCGCTCATGATCCCGAAGCAGCACCCTGGCTGCTGGCCGCGAGCGCCACCGGCTCGCCCGGTTGGGGCTCGAGCACCTGAGTGGAGAACCCTTGCTGCGCCAGCCACGACCGAAGTGCCTCCAAGCTGCTGCGAGTGCGCAGCAGGGCGGCGATCGCGCCGCTGTAGTCAATGTCGCCGCCGGCGGCGGTGGGCAGCAGGTACTGTGGGTGCAACCACTGCACGAGCTGGGGGGCGCTGGCCTCGCCGCGGATGATGGGACCCGCTAGGGGCAGCTCCAGGTTGACCGTAGGCGAGATGGCCGCATCGACCGGGGCGAACGGGCGCGCTTCAGCGGGTGGGTAGCCGTGGGGCTCGTAGTAGAGCTTGCGGCCGCTGGCGCGCGCTTGCAGCACGAAGGCGTTCTCTCGGTTCATGGGGCCGATGGGGGCCCCTGGCAGGGCGTGGATCTCAACCCCCTCGGCGAGGGTGGTGGTTTGCCCGTGCCGCAGCTCGATGACCTGGGCATAGCCCAACTTGCGGGCGAGCCGGGCCGCACTGGCCGAGGCAATCACCGGAATGGTTTTATCGAGCTGGCGCAGCGTGGGTTCGTGGGCGTGATCGGGCAAGCCCTGGGAGAGCAGGATGGCATCGATGCGGGCTGGGGGCTCGAGCGCTTGGCGGCGCTTGCCTTCAAAAAACCAGCGCTGGTTGCCAAACACCAGCGAATCCACCAGCCAGGGGTCGACCAAAATCCGCCGATTGCCCAACTCGAAGAACCAGGTGTTGGCACCGTAGTAAGTCAGTTGCATGGCCGTTGGGGAGGGGGCTGCCAACTACGGTAGCCCATCGAGCGGGCGCCATCAGCCCTGGGGCGCCCAGTCCCGGCACGGATCCTCGCTGGGACGGGTGCATGGCACACACCAGCGCCGCATTGCCGTGCCCCTGGCTGTAGTAGTGGCAGCATCCGCGGCAGGGGCGGGGGCGCTGGTTCAGCCCGCCGGGCGGTGGCCCAATGCGGTAGTTGGTGCGCACCGAGTCCACCCAACAGCCTGCCGCTCGGATGGCATCGCGGATGCGGCGGATCTCGATGCGGGATAGCCTCGGGAGGCGAGCGCCTACCCACAGCTGCCGGTCGCGCTCGCCCGCTTCGGCGGCGTGGCGGACGCTGGCGCCACCCAGCCGCGCGATCATGCCCTCGGCAGCCGCTGCCACCGGATCGGCTTGGGCGCTGTAGGCGCGCAGCAGCAGCGATTTGTTGGGCGCGGCTACCCGCAGCGTCAGGCAGACCGGCACAATGGGGGGCAGCGTTGCATTAGGCTCGCTTGCGGGAGGCACCATCGCTGGGTTGGGGCAACGCGGCTTGCTGCCTAGCATAATGGCAGCAACGCCGCAGCGGGCAGCAGTCGCAACGCGGTTTTTGGGGCGTGCAGACCAGGGCCCCAAAATCGATCAGCGTCAGGTTCCAGACGCGGGCATTGGCCGCTGGCGTCAGGCGCTCGGCCAGCTCCCACAGATAGCGATCGCGCGATTTGATCCGATGGCCGCAAATGCCAAAAAAACGCTCCAGCAGACGGGCGACGTTGGCATCGAGCACGGCGACGGGTTGCTCGAAGGCATTGGTCAGCACGGCCCGAGCGACGTAGGGGCCCACCCCCGGCAGCTGGCGCAACTGCGCTTCCTGGCGCGGCACCCGGCTGCCATAGCTGGGATCGCGCAGCAGTTGCCCGGCTGCCTGGTGCAATCGCCGGGCGCGCCCGCGCAGCCCTAGCGGCGCCAGCAACTCGGTAACGCTGGTCTCGGAGGCTGCGGCCAACGCCGCCAGGGTAGGGTAGCGCGCCAGCATGGCCCGGTAGTAGGGGACCACGGTGGGTGCTTGCGTTTTTTGCAGCAAGAACTCTGCCACCAGCAGGGCGTAGGGATCGCGCGTGCGGCGCCAGGGAAAATCCCGCAGGCGATCGCGGCCCCAAGCTTGCAGGCGAGCGCGCAGCCAGTGGCGCTGGCTGGCAGCGGGCGCCCAGAATTGCGGCCGAGCTAGCATTGCCTCGCCTCGCAGCGGCCTTCTAGCTAAAAGTTAGCCCTCCGCTAGGGAGGGCTGCCGAGATCCGTTTTGAAAACGTGCCAGGAGGCGGAATCGAACCGCCGACACGAGGATTTTCAATCCACTGCTCTACCGACTGAGCTATCCCGGCAAGCTGACTCGGCATCTGGCTTGCCGGCTAACTAAGCTAACAAACTGGGGGCGGCTTGGCAAGCGCACGGCAGGGTTACTCGGGCGCCGCGCGCCGATAGTGGCGCGCTTGTTGGGGATTGCCCCAGAGCGCGCGCTCGTTGGTATAGACCACCATGCCCGGACGCGCCCCCTTGGGCTTGTTCAAGTGTTGGGGCTGCGTGCAAGCCACCGGCACCTGATCGCTGTCCTCGCCTTGGCTGTAGCGCGCGGCCAAATCGGCGCTAAACTGCAAGTCGCTGGCATCGGGGGCTGCTCCCGGCGGCAGGCGCAGCAAGACGTGGCTGCCCGGTGCCTGCTGCGCGTGGAACCACAGGTCGTAGTCGCTGGCGGTGTAAAAAGCCAGCCGGTCGTTTTGGCGGTTGTTGCGGCCCACCAGCACTTCAAAGCCGCTGGGGGTGCGGTAGCAATCGGGCTGGGAGGCTTCGTGCGGCTGCGAGCGGGACGCGCTGGCGCGCAGGTAGCGTTGCTGGTGGAGTTCCTCGCGGATCTCTGCCAGCACGGTCAGGTCCCGCTCGGGGCCATCGCAGCTCAACTGTGCCAGGGTTGTCCCAACCCGCTCCAGGTAGGCTAGCTCTTGCCGGGCCGCTGCTAGCAGGGGTTCGACGGCTTGGCGAGCGCGCTTGCGCTTGCGGTGGCGCTGGTAGAGCTGCTGGGCGTTTTGGACGATGGTTTTGTCAGGGTCGAGCGCGACCGTCACGGGGTCGCCCGTTTCGAAATCGGGCAGCGCTACTGCCTTCTGCCCGGGCTGGCACGCGTGGGCGTAGGCCATCAGCAGATCCGCTTGCTGGCGGTCGGTTTCGGCCGCTTGGGCTTGCTGCAGGCGCTCGCTGTAGTTGGCAATTCGCTGGCGCAGCTTGCGCTGCCAGCGCTCCACCGTTTGCGCCAGCTGGCGGTGCAGGCGCTGGCAGTCCTGTCGGGCCAGTGCCGCCGTATAGTACTGGTGCAGCAGGGTTTGTACGTCGGCTGCTGGCGCGAGCGCCGCCCAGCCCAAAACGGTGTAGCCGCTCTCAGTCCAGCCCGGCTCGAATTGCGCCGCTTCCAGCGCGCGCAGCCACTGCCCCCAAGCTTGGAACAGGCGCTGCCACGCCTGTTCGCTCAGCTCGGCGCTCGATTGCTGGGCGTCGACGCCGGCAACGGCCAGCATGACTGACGCCAGCCCCGGGCTCAGGCCGCGATAGCTGGCCAGCAGCCGGCGCTGGATGGACCCGGGGACCAGTCCTACCCGCTCCCGCCAGCGCTCGTAGGGCTCCTGCAAGCTGGGCGCAGCCGCCAGCAGCGGCGGCGGGGGTTCGTAGCGCTCGCCCGCTTGCAGCACGCGGTAGCCGCTGGCTTGGGCGCCGATCGGGCGCGCAACGGCAGCAATCGTGCCCTCGGCATCGGCCAGGATGGCGTTGCTGTGCTTGCCCAGGACCTCGGCGTACAGGTGCCACAGCGTGGGATCGGCCGGGCGGTAGGCAAACCGCAGATCGACGACGCGCTCCCACGGATCGAGGGGCTCGATGGCCTGTAGCGCCAGTCCGGGGAGCTGCTGGCGCAGCCGCTCGCCCAACAGCGAACGCGCCGCCTCGCGCGCCGGGGGATCGCCCAGGCAAAGGCGGGCAGCCTGCGGGTGCCAAGCCAGGGTCAAGCTGCCGCGTTGCGCCAGCGTGCGAAGCCGCAAAACCAGGGTGTCGCGATCGCGCTGCGTGATGCCCTCGCAGCGAGCGGGGATCCACTCGGCCTGGAGCTCGGCCAGCGCAGCCCGCAGCGTTGTCAGATCGACCGGTTGCATGCGTTGCGCGCGGCAGCCGCGGCTAGCGGCTGCATGGCGGCAGTCCGATTGAAAGGCGCTATATTATATCGATCGCTTAAGGCGCGTGCAAGTTCTTTGACAGCCCGTCAGCGACCAAAACGGGGCAAAATCGCGCCAGTCCGCGTTGGCAGCAATTGTTGGGTGGGCGGGCGGCTATTATCATATTAAGTGATGCTACGCCGGAATGGGGCTCGGCGATCCCGAGCAGGGTAGACGGCATGGCAATTCAGCTGATCAATATTGGGTTTGGCAATATCGTGGCGGCCAATCGGGTCGTGGCGATCGTTAGCCCCGAGTCAGCGCCCATCAAGCGCATCATTACCGAGGCGCGAGACGGCGACCGGCTCGTCGATGCCACCTACGGCCGCCGCACGCGCGCCGTCATCGTCACGGACGCGGGCTACATCGTGCTGTCTGCCCTACAACCCGAAACCGTCTCCCACCGCTTCGTTCAAACCAATCGCTCGCGTGCTGGCGTCGATGGCTAGGGCCCGACCGATCGTGCTGACCGGTCCCAGCGGGGTGGGCAAAGGCACGCTGGCACGCGCGCTAGTCGAGCGCTATCCTGAGATCCAGCTATCGGTATCGGCGACGACGCGCCCCGCGCGGGCAGGCGAGGTCAACGGGCGGGACTATCACTTTCTGTCGCGCTCTCAGTTTGAGGCCATGATTCGGGCGGGCGAGCTGCTCGAGTGGGCTCAGTATGCTGGCAATTACTACGGCACGCCGCGCTCCTCGGTGGAAGAGCCGCTTCAGGCCGGTCGCTCCGTCATACTGGAAATCGAGCTTGAGGGGGCGCGCAATGTGGGAGCGCAGTTCCCCGAGGCGCTGCGCATTTTTATCCTGCCCCCTTCGTGGCAAGAGCTCGAGCGGCGGCTGCGCTGCCGCGGCCAAGACGACGAAGCAGCCATCGAGCGCCGCTTGGCGCGCGCCCGCACCGAAATCGCCGCCAAAGACGAATTCGACCGGCAAGTCGCCAACGACGACCTAGGGAACGCCCTGCACCAGCTCGAGACCGCCATTTTTGAGGGCGCTCCCTGCTAGCAGGGTTGCCCCTGCCGCGCTCAGCTGCTAACCCCGGCTGGCAGGTAGCGCTCGATCACCTCGCGGTACTCGCTTTTTTGCTTGACGCCGCGCAGTACCGGCTCGAGCAGTTCCCGATCGCGAAAAAACTGCACGGTGGGCGTTCCGGCCACTTGGGCTGCCTCGGCGATATCGGGATCCTCGGCAATATCGACCTCGACAAAGTGGATCCGACCCTCAAACTCGTCCACGACCTTGTCCAGGATGGGCGAGAGGCGCCGGCAGAGGCCGCAGCTGGGCGAGACGTATTTGACCATAATGACGCGATCGCTCTCGTGGAACAGCCGGCGCAGGGCGTAGCCGCCGCGATGGCGCGTCTGGGCAATGTCGAAGGTCTCGGCGGTGTCGTTAGCCGGTTCTTGGCCCACCTCGGACGGCTGCGATTCGGGGGGTGCCTGGGCTGATTGGGCAGCGCCCTGATGGTACTCGGTCGCCAACTGGTTGGCCGAGAGCCAGCGCTCGGCTAGCATGGCAGCCTGGCAGCCCGTCCCGGCCGCCGTTACGGCCTGGCGGAACTCGCGATCCTGCACGTCACCGGCGGCGTAGACCCCCTCAACGCTGGTCTCGACCGAGTCGGGCTTGGTAACGATGTGCCCGGTTTCGTCCAGCTCGATCTGGCCCTCGAACAGCGCGGTATTGGGGCGATGGCCGATGGCGTAGAACAACCCGCCCACGTGCATGTCGCGCTCTTCACCGGTCACCGTGCTGCGGATCCGGACGCCCTCGAGCTGGCTGCCGCTCCCGAAGACATCGACCGGTTGCGTGCTCCAGTGGACCGTAATGTTGGGATTGTTGAAAACGCGATCCTGCAGCGTCTTGCTGGCGCGCATGGCTTCCCGCCGCACCAGCAGGTGGACGTGGGCGGCGTACTTGGTCAAAAAGACTGACTCTTCGGCAGCCGAGTCACCACCGCCAACCACTGCAATTTCGGCATTTTGAAAGACCGGCGAGGCACCATCGCAGGTCGCGCACGCCGAGATGCTTTTGCTCCAGAATTGCTCCTCAGATGGCAGGTGCAAGCGCTTGGCCGTAGCGCCGGTGGCAATAATGATGCTGTGGGCTCGGAACTCGCGTTCGTGCGAGCGCACGAGGAATGGGCGCTGGCTGAGATCGACGTAGGTAACGTCTTCGGTATAGTATTCGGCGCCCCAGCGGGCCGCTTGCGCCCGCATGTTTTCCATCAGTTCGGGGCCGGTGGTTCCTTGTGGGAAGCCCGGGTAATTCTCCACCTCATCGGTTGTCATCAGCTGCCCGCCCGGCAGCATGTAGCCCTCGAACATAACGGGCTTGAGGTTGGCCCGGCCCGCGTACAGGGCGGCCGTGTAGCCAGCTGGCCCGGAGCCAATAATGGCGACATTCTCCGCGTTCGCACCTGCCATACCGAAATAAACTCATAACGACTTCGCAAAAATTATTATAGCGGCTGCTGCCGGCGGGCGTTTACAGCAGCGGCAGTTGCCCTGGCGACGGCGACTCGGCGGTATCGGTTCCGGCAGCACTGCCATCGGCCTCGCCTTCAAGTAGGGTTTGCGCCGCTGCCAGCAGTTCCTGGGAGATGTCTTGCAGGTCGTCGCGGTTGGCAACGTAGGTTTTGAGCGCCTCGAGCGGATCCAGGCTCGTTCCCACGCCCAGCTCGGGGACGCGGGGGCGCGCAAGCTGGCTGACGGGTTGGGGGCGAATGGTGTGGCTGTGGGCGCTGGCTAGGGCTTCGTGCAGCGCTGCGTTGTCCACCGCTTCCAGCTGTTCGGGGCGCAGCTTGTAGCTGAGCCGCACCACCGCATTGGCGATGGACTGCTTGCCAATGGCTGCCAACAGGGCCGCTTGCGGATCCTCGCATTCGGAGACATCCACCTCGATGGTGCGAAACGGGCGCGCCGAGAGCGGACAAAATTCCCAAGCAGCGCGGCCTTTCTCCAGCTCCAGCAGCACGTAGCCTTTGCGCTCGCGTTCCTCGCTAAAGTCCACGCGCTCGATGCTGCCGGGGTAGATGATGGGTGGATCGTTGCTGGGGTTGAGGTTCTGGTGGCAGTGGACGTGCCCCAGCGCCACGTAGTCGAGCTCGGGGCGGGCGAATAGCTCCACCGGCAGCGTAAAGCCCTTGCCGACGGCCAAAAAACGCTCGGCACCCAGGCTGGCGCGATCGGCCATCACGTGGCCCAGCAGGACCGCGGGCACTTGGGGATGCAGGCGCCGAATCTCGGCCTCTAGAACCGGCCTGAGGCGCTGCACGAGCAGCTCGTTGACCTCGGGCAGCGACAGGCCTTCGGTTTCCGGGCGCGCTAGCAGGGCCGAGCGCGTCAACCAGGGCAAGGTGATGACCTGCACGTCGCCGCTGCGCGTGCTCAGGCGGTGCGTGGCGATCGCGTCGCCAACCGTCACGCCGGGGATGCCCAAGGTGCGGTAGAGGCTCAGGCTGGCACTCCCGCCGCCTTGGGCGTACTGATCGTGGTTGCCCACCAACAGCACCGCCGGAATGCCGGCATCTACCAGCCGCCGGAACTCGCCGGCAAAGGCCTGCTGTACGTGGGGGGGTGGCGTGGCGTCGGGAAAGGCATCGCCGCCGAACAACACCAGATCCACGGGCTCGGCGAGCGCGCGATCGACGCAGCTGCGCAGGGCAGCCGTAAAATCCTCAATTCGGGTATTGAGGCCGGTCTCGGGGTTGATGCGACCGTGGCTCAGGCCGCTTCCCAGATGCACGTCGGCCAGGTGGAGGATTTTGGGCATGGTGGGGGCTTGCGAGCCGCTGGGCGCAGGCTAGCTCACAGATGGATGCCGCATTCGGTTTTGCCCAGGCCGCGCCAGCGACCGGCCCGCTCGCTCTCGCCCGGGTTGACCGGCGTGGTGAGCGGCTCGTCGCCAATGCTGAGATAGCCGCGGTCGTGCAGCGGATTGTAGAGAACGTCGTTGTTCATGACGTAGGTCCAGCTGTCTTGGCTGGTCCAACGCGCGAGGGGATTGATCTTGAGCCGCTCGCGATCGTCGAGCTCTAGGACAGGCATGTTGGCTCGCGTGGGCGCTTGATCGCGCCGGCGGCCGGTAATCCAGGCCAGGGTTCCCAACTCGCTCAACCCGCGCTGCAGAGGTTCGACCTTAGTGAGCTCGTGAAAGCGCGAAACGTCGCTCTCCCACAGCGCTTCGCCGTACTGCTGCGCGAATTCGGCCCGCGAGTTGGCATGGAGGTTTTTGTAAGTGCGCAGGTCCAGACCGTAGGCCTCTCGGGTGCGCTCGACAAAGCTCAGCGTTTCCTCAAAGTGGTGGAGCGTGTCGAGAAACAGCACCGGCACCGGCCGCTGCAGCTCGCGATAGAGCATGTGCGTGATGGCCATGTCATCGGCGTTAAAGGCGCTCGATTGCACCAAACCGGTCGGTACGGTCTCGCTGGCCCAAGCCAGAATGTCGCGCGGATGGGCTTGCTCGAGCTGCTGATTGAGTGCTGCCAGATCCAGGTGGTCCCAATTGGCGCTAGTGCGGACGGATTGAGTCATAGTGGCGTTGCTCGGCGGTTGAAACGTTACGGCCAATCTAGATTGTAGCCCATAAAGGCCCGTAACCCGACCGGGGAACCGGATTTTTGCAGCGCTCGCTACCATGCCCTTATACCAATTTGAGCAGTGGATGCACGCTTTTCAAAGAATATGACTCCCATATTGAGGAAGTTTTGGAAGTCGCAATCTAGTGCACAAGCCACGAGAATTGGTATTAGCAGTCCCAGAAGGCGCTAGTTGCACCTGATTTTGTATACCAAGCCCGGCTGCCATCTCTGCGAGGGCCTGCAGGAGAAACTGGCTCAAGTGCGGGCCCTTCCGCTGGAGCTCGAGGTTCGCGACATTACCACCTGCCAGCGCTGGTGGGAAGCCTACCAGTACGAGGTTCCGGTGCTATGCCGCCAGCGCGATGGCTGCGAAGCCCCCCTGCCGCGCCCTTCGCCGCGCGCATCCGTCCGGCATTTGGAAGCCTGGCTGCAACGGTTGCAGCAGCCACAAGACTAGGCCTCTGAAGCTTCTTGGACGGCCGGCTCGCTCGCCAGCGCGCGCTGGGCCCAGAGGGTCAGAATCGTCCAGAAAATCGCCATGCTGGCAACGAGCACGGTGACGTAGTGCGGCAAAAACGCGAGCCCGATGCCCTCAGCCAAGTTGCCGGCCAGCCACGGGAACAGTGCCTTGCCAATGCTGCTGAGGCTGCCCAGCAGGCTAATGGCGCTCATTAGCACGCGCGTGGGGATGAGATTGGACATGAATGCCACTGCGGTTGGCAGGATGGGGCTAAGGCTAAAGCCAGTTAGCAGCAGCCCCATGCCCGCAACAGCACTGTTGGGGGCGCTCCACAGCACAGCGACCCCGCTTACAGTGCCTAGCAAACCGCCCTGGATCAGCCATTTGTCGCCAATGCGCGCTGAGAGCCTGGCCAGAACGACTCGGCCCACGGTCAGGCCCAACCAGTAGCCGCTCACCAGCCAACCGGCCAAGAAGCCATCCTCGTTGCGGGCCTCGGTCAGGAAGCTGTAGCTCCAGTTGCCCAGGGTCAGCTCCGTTCCTACATAGAACAGCAAGAAAACCGCAACCAACCAAACAACGCGGTACTGCAACGCTTGGCGAATGCGGTTGCGCCCGCCCTCACTGTCAGTTTCGGCACCATCGCCCGCATCGCTGGGATCCGCTCGGAACGCCCACAAGAACCCGGGCAGCAAGATCAGGGTCATGCCGGCCAGCCAAAAGTAGATGCTATTCCAGCCCCAACCGGCCCATAGCATGCCGGAGGCGGCCACCGGTCCGATCAGCGCGCCCAGACCAAAAAACGCATGCAAGTAGTTGAGCAGGGCCGTTTTGGTCGGCAGCTTGGCCAGGTGCGAGTTTAGCCCAGCCTCAACGATCGCGGCGCCAAATCCCAACAAAAGCGGCGCAATGGCGATGGCAAAAAATGGCGGTTGCAAACCGAATGCCAGTCCCCCTGAAGCAAAGCTAGCAGCCCCCAACGCTAGGACGCGCGTGTTGCCCAGCTTGGGAGCCAAAAAACCCGTATTGAAAACGGCCAGCAAGTAACCGATCGAGCCGCTAATAAAGATGATGCCCAGCGTTGCTTTATCGACGTTGTAGTAGCCCTGCAAGCTAGGTAGAAGAACGCCCACGATCGCGTCGTTGGCCCCAAACAGAAAAAAAGCAAAAAAAGCTAGGCCAATTTGGATTTTGAGGCTCGCGCCGCCGCGCTCGCTGGCCGGCTGTTCTGCCGCTGAGGTGCTTGCAACCTCGGTTGCCGGTTCGCTCGTGCTGCTAGATGGCTCGCTTGCTGGTTGGGGGGACTGCGAGGCGGGGGCGGTTTCTTGACCGCCATTGGCAGCATTGGGATTGGGCGCAGCTAGCAGTAACATGGCAGCACTCGCACGCTAGGTAACAGCAGGCTCGGCGAGCTCAAAATAACCGTACGGGATGGCAACCGTTTTGTTGGATAGACGACCCAGTCGCCAGCCTGTTAGCTAGCTGGCAACCACAGTCCGAACCGCTCGAAGTGCTGGATTCAGTCCGGTGCCTCTTAAGATATCACCACCGCTTGGTACTGCCCAGCCGGTTGCCCCCTTATACCAATTTGAGCAGCAGATGCACGCTTGCCAAACAGCATGACTCCCATATTGAGGGAGTTCCAGAGATCGCAATCTAGTGCACAAGCCACGAGAA
>PXQH01000065.1 GCA_003022125.1 Cyanobacteria bacterium QS_8_64_29
TTCCACTTCCTTAGATGCCGATAGGCGTTGAGCACCTCGGCTGAATTCGCCGTGTGGCAATCCGCCCATTGGTTCCACTTCCTTAGATGCCGATAGGCGTTGAGCACCTGCCCGAGGCGATCCGCAGCGTGCAACGATTAGAGCGTTCCACTTCCTTAGATGCCGATAGGCGTTGAGCACTAATCGTAAAGCTGCCACCGCTTGTATCGGCAAACAGGTTCCACTTCCTTAGATGCCGATAGGCGTTGAGCACAACAAGTCTAAGGAGGCTTGTATGTCTAGCTTATCAGTTCCACTTCCTTAGATGCCGATAGGCGTTGAGCACGGGCAAACGCTGATATACCTAGCAACACCCCCGACGGTTCCACTTCCTTAGATGCCGATAGGCGTTGAGCACGGCGACAACTGGATAAAGGTCCAGGTACATCGAATGTTCCACTTCCTTAGATGCCGATAGGCGTTGAGCACCTTGTGGCGGTCTGATATTTTCCCTCAGAAATAGGTTCCACTTCCTTAGATGCCGATAGGCGTTGAGCACCGGGTACGTCCTGGCGTTATCGCGGTAGCGGCCGAGTTCCACTTCCTTAGATGCCGATAGGCGTTGAGCACTTGTACGCGAGGGCTACACGGGAGGAGAGTTTTGACTTGTTCCACTTCCTTAGATGCCGATAGGCGTTGAGCACCTTTTTGCACGGGCCATCAGCAACGGCGTGCGCCCGGTTCCACTTCCTTAGATGCCAGTAGGCGTTCATCATGCCGATTGCAGTGCCCTAGCAATGGCACCACAACTGACGCAGCTTCCGATCCGCCGCTCAATCCGCCCAAACCACGTGATCGCCCACCGCAGTCGGCCCGCTATCGAGTGCGATGCCAAAGGCGCCCCCGCGCCAGTGCGGATACATGGCTGCGTGCAGCCCGGGCAAGGCCTCATCCATGCGCTCGCAGGGCTTGGTCTCGCCCTGAATTTGGATGCGGCAGCCACCAATGCGCAGCGTGTGCCGGCGCGTGTGGACTAGGCAAACGCCAGCCACCAGCAGGTTCGCGCGGCGCACTGAGGGCGGCAGCGAACCACCCAGCTCGGCCATGAGCGCATCCCAGACTTCCTGCGCCAGCAGCGTCACCTGCCGCCGCCCGCCCTGGTTGGTGTTATACCAATTACGAATAATATTGCACTGCTTTGGCGGAGCGGACCGCTTGGCGGATGAACTTCCAATTGGTGAGCGAGCGGATGGTCTGCTCCGAGAGCTGGTTGAGCTGCTGGAACAGCCACTGCTGCAGCTCTGGCAGCGTCGCGAAGTTCGGACTGGGCTTCGTGCGCCAGCTCCTACAGCGCGATCCCGAGGCTTGCATCCACGCTACCTACCACCGTGTCGAAGCGGCAGCCGAGTTGTTTGCCTTGGCCGAAACCCACGGGCCACGGCTGCGCTGCCTGCCCATGGATGTTACCGACGAGGCCCAAATCGCGGCGGCGGTCCGCCAGCTGCAGTCGGTTACCGATCGCCTCCATTTGACTGTCAACTGCATTGGCATCCTGCACGCGGGCGAGCTGCAACCAGAAAAGGGGCTGCGGCAGCTCGATGCGGACAAGCTCCTGCGCTACTTCCAGATCAACAGCCTCAGCGGGGCCCTGCTGGCCAAGTACCTGCTGCCGCTGCTGCGCCACGACCGGCGCAACGTCTTTGCCAGCCTCTCGGCCAAGATTGGCAGTATTGGCGACAACCAGCTCGGGGGCTGGTACGGCTACCGCGCCTCCAAAGCCGCGCTCAACATGCTGCTGCGCACGGCAGCCATTGAGTTCGGGCGCAAGAGCCCGCAAACCATCGTCGTGGCGCTGCACCCCGGCACCACCGATACGCCGCTCTCCCAGCCGTTTCAGCGCCACGTGCCGGCCGAACAGTTGTTCCCAGTGGAGCGAACGGTGCGGCAGCTGCTGGGCATTATTGATGGGCTAGGCCCCGAGGATAGCGGGCAGTTCTTTCACTGGGATGGCACTCGCTTGCCCTGGTAGCCCGCCATGCCCTACGCGTTTCCAGACGATTTGACCTTTCGCACCTAAAAGCGCACGCCCGCTCCCGTCCCCCTCGATGTCTGAGCTGCCCCAACGGGGGCGTTAAAATCTTTAAAGCAGCCGCTTGAAGCACTGCCATGCCCGGCGCTCAAGGCACGCTCTGGGACCGCTTTTTGGCCCCGGTGGTCCGCTCGCTCATCGACGAAGAGGCCCTGCGGCGGTTCTACGAAAGCGTTGATTGGGAGGCCGAGAGTGCGCGCTTGGGCAACCCCAACCTGAGCTATCCGGACTATTACCGCAGCGCCAACTTTCACGGCATTGAGGGGGGCTACTGCAACCCCCAAGCCGCCGTCACCTACGATGCCATTACCCAGTACGCCGTCCCGCCCAACGAGCAATGGGTGCGGCAGGAAGCGATCGACACCCTTGCCGGGCAACCGCAGCGCATTCTGGATTTGGGCTGCGGCACAGGGTCAATGGCGCTGATGCTGCAACGCCAGTTCCCCCAAGCTGAGGTCATGGGACTGGACCTGTCACCCTACATGCTGGTGGTGGCCGAGCACAAAGCGCACCAAGCCAACGCGAGCGTGCGCTGGTACCACGGCAAGGCTGAGGCCACGGGCTTGCCCAATGGCAGCCTCGATTTGGTAACAGCGGCCCTGCTGTTCCACGAGACGCCCCCCGCCATTGCCTGCACCATCTTGCAAGAAGGGCTGCGCCTGCTGCGGCCCGGCGGCGAGTTCCTGGTCCTTGACGGCCACCAAGCGCACTTGCAGCAGGCCGATTGGGTGATGGATGTTTTTGAGGAGCCCTACATCCGGGACTACGCGGCGGGCGATTGCGAGGCCTGGATGGCGGCTGCCGGCTTTGAAGCGGTCGGCACCCACGAGATTTGGTGGATCCACCAAGCAACCCGTGGGGTCAAACCGCTACCGGCTCGCCAAGCGCGCCCGCACCCAGGTACAGCAACGGCTCCCGAGTGGCCCGATGCGTCCGCACCGGCATGACGCTGCAAGCCGTCCTATTCGATCTCAACGGCACCATTGCCAACACCGACGGGCTCCACCAGCCGATCGTCGAGCAGCTCCTGCTGGCGCAGAACCTGCGGCTAGAGGCCGGCGAGTACCGCGCGCTCTGCCCGGACCGCAGCGATCGCGCGTGCCTGAGCGCGCTGCTGGCGCGCCGCGGGCGCAGCACCACTGCCGATGGGCTGGATGGGTTGCTGGCGGCCAAAAGCGCCGCCCTGGACGAGGCGCTCCGGCAGCAGCCGGCCCCAGCGCTCTATCCCGACGTTGCGGCCTTGCTAGCGCGGCTAGACGCAGCCGGTTTGGCGGTTGGCGTGGTAGCGGGCATGGCGCTGCGCGACGCGCAGCAGGTGCTGGCGCATGCCGGCCTGAGCCAGGCCTTTGCAGCAATCGCCAGCGCCGAGGAGGCCGGCGACCCCTACACCCTGGCGCTGGCACGGTTGAGCGAGCGCAGCGCTGGCAGCAGCCACCTCATCCCCAGTCGCTGCTTGGCGATCGAGGCCACCGAAATCGGCATTGCCGCAGCGCACCGAGCGGGGCTGCCGGTGGCCGCCGTTACCCACCGCCACCCGCTCCACATGCTGCAGCGGCAGGCCGATTGGGCCATCGACCGCCTGGGCGAGCTGGAGCTGGAGCGGCTGCAGCAGGCGTTCGCGCAAGCGCGCGCGGGCGAGTGTTAAAATCTCAGACCGGGCGCTCGAGCCCATGGGGAATTAGCTCAACTGGCAGAGCGCTGCGATCGCACCGCAGAGGTTAGGGGTTCGACTCCCCTATTCTCCACTGAGCGCCACCGTCCGCCGGCACGGCGCCCGAGCTGCTGCAGTTGGTGAGTGCACCATGCAACAACGGGTGCAAAAACTGCTGTCGCAGTGGGGCATTGCCTCGCGGCGGCAGGCCGAGCGCATGATGGCAGCCGGGCGCGTGCAGCTCAACGGCGAGCCCGCGCAGGTGGGCCAAACGGCCGATCCCAGCGTCGATCGGCTGGTTGTGGACGGGCAGTGCCTCGAGCCCGACACGCAACCAGCACCTTGCTACCTGCTACTCAACAAACCGGCAGGCGTGGTGGCCACCTGCCGCGATCCCCAGCAGCGGCGGACGGTCCTGGATTTGCTGCCTGATGAGCTGCGCTGCAGTTGCGGCCTGCATCCGGTGGGCCGCCTCGATGCAGCCTCCACGGGCGCGTTGCTGCTAACCAACGATGGGGCCTTAACCCTGCGCCTGACGCATCCGCGCTATCACTTGCCCAAAACCTACCGCGTGCGGGTCCGCGGCCGCATTGGCGAAGCAGCCCTCGAGCGCTGGCGCCGCGGCCTCGTCCTAGACGGCCGCCCCACCCAGCCCGCAAGCATTACCGTCCTGCAGCGGCACGCGGATACAGCGTGGCTGCAGGTGACGCTAACCGAGGGCCGCAACCGCCAGATCCGGCGTTCGGCTGAGTTGCTGGGCTGGCGCGTGCTGGCGCTGCATCGCACGGCCATTGGGCCGGTGCCGCTGCATCCGCAGCGCGGTCCGCGCTTGCGGCGCGGCCAGTACCGGCGGCTGGCACGCTGGGAGTGCCAGCGCTTGCAGCACGCTGCCGGCACAGTGCGCTTATGACAGCTACCGACTCCCACACCGAGCGGGCTGCAGCACTCCAGGCCATGGGCGAGCGCCTGCAGCAGCTGCGCTTGCAACGCTCGGCCACGATCGACGATATGGCCGGCCAAACGCGGATCCAGCCGCCACTGCTGAGCGCGATCGAGCAGGGGCAGCTGGAGGAGCTGCCCGATTGGGTCTACCTGCAAGGCCTGGTGGCCAAGTACGCCGAAGCTCTGGACCTAGACGGTGCGGCGTGGGCCGCGCAACTATCGCCGCCTGCCAGTGCGACTCCCCCCTCCACAACAGTTAGGGCAAGCCAGCCTCGGTCCCGCGGCCACTGGCGCCCGAGCGCTCCGCTGCAACCGCTGCCGCTTTATCTGGGCTACATCCTGCTCGTGAGCCTTCTGGTCGTGGGCCTCTCGCGCTGGATCGAGCGCCCCAGCCCCCCGCCAGAGGCCGCCCAACCGGCGCCCCAAGCCTCGCGGGCGCGCTAGCGTTTCGCTCGGCCGTAGAGCTCGGTGAGCTTGCCCAAGCGTTGCTGCAGTTCTTCGGTTAGGGCCTCGCTGCGGTAGCGCCAGCGCCAGCTACCCTCGATCTGGTTGGGCGTATTCATGCGCGCTTCGCTGCCCAAGCCCAAAACGTCCTGGAGCGGAATGATGGCCTGGTTGGCCACCGAGGCCATGGCCAGGCGGATCAGGCTCCAGTGGATGCCGTTGGGCTCAATGCAGCCCAGGTAGTCGCGCACCCGCTGCTGGGCCTCGGGCGAGCGCTTGTCGAACCAGCCCACCGTGGTGTCGTTGTCGTGGGTGCCGGTGTAGGCGATGCAGTTGCGGTTGGTGTAGTTGAACGGCAAATAGGGATTGCCCGGCCCCGAATCAAAGGCAAAGTGCAGCACCTTCATCCCGGGAAAGTCGTACTTGTCCCGCAGAGCTTCCACCTCGGGGGTAATGATGCCCAAATCCTCGGCCACGATGGGAAGTTGGCCCAGCCGCTCGCCCAGCAGCTGGAAGAACTTGTCGCCGGGGGCCTCGATCCAGCGGCCGTTGCGGGCGTCCGGCTCGCCGCGATCAACCGCCCAGAAGGCCTGGAAGCCGCGAAAGTGGTCGATGCGCAGGATGTCAACGTAGTCCAGAGTGCCCTCAAAGCGCTGCAGCCACCACTCAAAGCCAGTGGCCTCCAGCTGCTCCCAGTTGTAGACGGGGTTGCCCCAAAGCTGGCCGGTGTCGCTGAAATAGTCTGGCGGAACGCCCGCCATTAGGGCGGGCTCGCCGGTCTGCTCGTCCAGGCAGAAAATGTCTTGGTGCGCCCAGACCGCCATGCTATCGTGGGCGACGTAGATGGGAATGTCGCCAAAGATTTGGATGCCGCGATCGTTGGCGTAGCGCTTGAGTGCTTGCCACTGGCGGTAGAACTCAAACTGGACGTATTTGTGGAAAAAGATCTCCTTGCCCAGGCGCCCGCGCCATTCGTCTAGGGCCTGCTGGTCCCGCCGGGCAATGGACCAGGTCCACTGGTGCCAGGGGCGCCCGCCAAAGACATCTTTGAGCGCCATGAATAGGGCAAAGTCGTCGATCCAATAAGCGTGGCGCGCGCAAAAGGCGTCGTAACCTTCCCCCTGGCGGTCGAAATCGGCGCGAAAGTTGGCAAATGCCTGCCGCAGCAGCGGCATTTTGGTTTCTTTGACCCGGTCGTAGTCCACCCGCTCGGCGGGGAACTCGGGGAAATCAGCCAGATCGCGATCGGCGAGCAAGCCCTGCTGGCGCAACTGCTGGGGGCTGATTAAAAGCGGATTGCCCGCCAGCGCCGAGTAAGATAGGTACGGCGAGTTGCCAAAGCCGGTCGGCCCCAGCGGCAGCACCTGCCACAACCGCTGGTAGCTGGCCGCCAAAAAGTCAACGAAGCGATAGGCTTCCGGCCCCAAATCGCCAATGCCGTAGGGGCTGGGCAGGCAGGTGGGATGGAGCAAAATGCCGCTGGCGCGCTCGAGTTGCATGTCGCTCGGGGGCGCTTGACTGTCAGCGGCAGTCTATCAGCTTGGGGGCGCGCGAGCGGGCCTAGGCGGCTGTCTCGTTCTCGGTGGCTTCAACGCCAGCGCGGGTGGCTTCCTCAGCCAAATCGCGGACGTTGGAGACCGAGGCAGCCGCAATTACCAGCGACACGCCGCCAAAGACGACGGCCAGCAAGCTGTTGTTGCCCAACAGGGTCTCCATAATCCAACCCAGCCCCAACGAGGCCAGGATCTGCGGGATAACGATAAAGGCATTGAAAACGCCCATGTAAATGCCGGTGTCTTCCTCGGGCAGCGCGTCCGAGAGGATGGCGTAGGGAACGGCCAGGGCGCTGGCCCAGCTGAGCCCAAAGCAGGCCATCTGGAACAGCAGCAGGTACCGATCGCGCACCACCAGCAGCGAGATCAGGGCCAAGCCGCCGCACAGCAGGCAAAATGCGTGGGCGAACTTGCGGCTGGTCCAGCGGACGAAGCGCGGCAGTACCAGCGAAAAAACAAACGTGACGGCGTTGTAGAGGGCAATGCAAATGCCGGCCCACTCCACGCCCTGGGTGTAGCGCGGCGAGCTCTCCGCGATCGCCCCAAAGATCTGGTGCCCTACAGCCGGCGGAAAGTAAATAACCAAGCAAAAAACGCCAAACCAGGTAAAGAACTGCACCACCGCCAGTTGCCGCATGGTCTCGGGCATGGCCCGAATGGCTTGCCAGATCCCCAGCAGCAGATTGTCCGAGTCCCGCGCGCTGTTGCGGGAGCGGCCGTAAGGTTGGTAGCGCTCGGGCGGGTACTCGGGGGTGGTAACCACCGTCCAGACCACCGCCGCCAAAAAGACCGCGGCCCCGATGTAGAACGCGACTTTGACCGTAACCGGAATCTCGGTCTCGAGATTGACGATGCTTTCGATGCCAATGACCCCGTTGAGCAGCCAGGGGCACAGCGAGGCAGCCACGGCACCCAGGCCAATGAAAAAGCTTTGCATGGCAAAGCCAGAGGTCTTTTGCTCCTCGGGGAGCAGGTCCGAGACAAAGGCACGGAACGGTTCCTGGGAGATGTTGACCGAGGTATCCAGAATCCAGAGCGCCCCGGCTGCCATCCACAGGCTGGAGGCGTTGGGCATTAGCACCAGCGCCAGCGAGGCCAAGATCGCGCCCACCAAAAAGTAGGGCCGCCGCCGCCCCAGCGGGCCCCAGGTGCGATCGCTCATGTAGCCAATGATGGGTTGCACGATCAGCCCTGTTAGGGGCGCTGCCAACCACAGGATGGGGATTTGTTCGGGATTGGCCCCCAGATACTCGTAAATGGCGCTGGTATTGGCAATTTGCAGCGTCCAGCCAAACTGGATGCCAAAAAAGCCAAAGCTCATGTTCCAGAGCTGCCAGAAGCTGTAAGCTGCAGCCTTGGGGCGCGTTTGTGCCGCTTGCTGCGTCTCAGCTTGCATGGCCAAACGGTTGCTAGTTGCGCGCTAACGAGCACCGCCTTCACTGATTTAGGTTGCCACCGTGCGCTGGCCAGTGACAATACGCCCAAAACGGTGGCACTGGACGCGATCGCGGCTTGCGCCTAGTTTTGAATCGGCGCCCGCTCGCCTTCGGCGAGGGTCGCTTCCACTGTCGGTTGCGGGCTGCCGGCATCGTCGACGCCTTGCACGAACAGCGCTGCGACGATCAGCGAGGCACCGCCCAGCGCCAGCGCCAGCAGGGCGTTGTTGTCCAGCAAGTGGGTCATGACCCAGCCCAAGCCCAGCGAGGCCACGATTTGGGGCAGCACGATGAAGGCGTTGAACAGCCCCATGTAGACCCCGGTCTGGCGCACCGGCAAGATGTCGGAGAGGATGGCGTAGGGCACCGCCAGCGTGCTCGCCCAGGCAATGCCAAAGCACGCCATGGGCAAAAACAGCACGTACTGGTCTCGCACCCCCAACAGCGCGATCAGGCCCAAGCCACCGCAGATCAGGCAGCAGGTATGCACGAACTTGCGGCTGGTGAGGGCAGCCAGCTTGGCAACGAACAGCGAAAAAACAAAGCAGACGCCGTTATAGAGGGCAATGCAGATGCCCGCCCACTCGATGCCTTGGGTATACAGCAGCGAACTCTCATCCGTTGCCCCAAAGATGCGATGCCCCACCGCAGGCGGGAAGTACAAAAACACGCAAAAAATGCCCAGCCAGCTAAAGAACTGCACCCAAGCCAGCTGCCGCATGGTCTCGGGCATGGTACGAACGGCCTCGGCAATGCCGCGCAGCCCCCCCACCAGAGCGCCTGCCAGGCCGCCCGAGCGCGCGTGCTGCTGCTCGCGCAACTCTGCTTCGGTGGGCGGGTACTCGCCCGTAGTCACCACTGTCCAGAGCACGGTACCCAAAAAGGCAGCCGCGCCGATGTAGTAGGAGAACTTCACCGTCAGCGGAACGGGCCCCTCAACGCTGGTGTTGAGCACGCCGAATGCGTGCGAGAGCACCCAAGGACAAAGCGAGGCAGCCACAGCCCCCAGGCCAATGAAAAAGCTCTGCATGGCAAAGCCGCGCGTGTGCTGCTGCTCGGGCAGCACGTCCGAGACAAAGGCCCGAAAGGGCTCCATGCTGATGTTGACCGAGGTATCCAGGATCCAGAGCAAGCCGGCCGCCATCCACAGGCTGGAGGCATTGGGCATTAGCACCAGCGCCAGCGAGGCCAAGATTGCGCCTACCAAAAAATAGGGCCGCCGCCGCCCCAACGGGCCCCAGGTGCGATCGCTCATGTAGCCGACGATGGGTTGGGCGATCAGTCCGCTGACTGGGGCCGCCAGCCACAGGATGGGGATTTGCTCGGGATTGGCCCCTAAGTACTCGTAGATGGCGCTGGTGTTGGCAGCCTGCAGCGTCCAGCCCACCTGAATGCCAAAAAAGCCAAAGCTCATGTTCCAGAGCTGGCCGAAGTTAAGGAGGGCTTTCTCGCCCGAGGGGTGGTTGGCGCTCTCATCCATAGCGGCTCTGCGGCGGCCCTAGCTCAGGCAATGTCGCAAAACTCCGATTTGAGCTCGCGCGCCATCAAGTTCTCCACGGCCGCTTGCGGTGCCGTTCGGCCGGCGGTTAGCGCTTCCACTTCTTGGGCAATGGGGGCCGCGATCGCCTGGCGTTGCGCCAGGGCGACTAGCACTTGCGTCGTATTGATGCCCTCAGCCGTTCCCTCCAGGGCTGCCAGGATGCGATCGAGCAGCTGCCCCTGCGCCAGCCCATAACCGACACGGTAGTTGCGCGAGAGCGGACTCTCGCAGGTGGCCAGCAGGTCGCCGAGGCCCGAGAGGCCAAAGAAAGCCTCGGTTGAGGCCCCTAGCGCTGTCCCAATGCGCGTCATCTCCGGCAGGGCGCGAGTGAGCAGGGCAGCTTTGGCATTAGCCCCCAGCTGCAAGCCATCGCAAACGCCCGCCGCGATCGCGATGACGTTTTTGAGCGTGCCGCCCAGTTCAGTGCCCAGCGGATCGGCGTTGGCATAGACGCGAAAGCGCCGGGAGGCCAGCAGCTGCTGCGTTAGGCCGGCGGCTGCTGGCGAGCGGCTGGCAGCCACCGTTGCTGCCGGTCGTCCCTGCTGGATCTCGCCGGCGAGGTTGGGGCCCGATAGCACCACAATGGGGTGTTGGGGGAAGGCCGCCTGCCACAGCTGGGACGGTGTCCGGGCGCTGGCCGCATCCAACCCCTTGGTGGCCGTGATGATGGGGACTCGCGGTGGCGGTGCGGCGGCTTGCAGCCGCTCGATGGTGGGGATTACCCCCGGCATCGACACCGCCGACAGCACGATGTCTGCCTCTGCCAGTACGGCATCCAGGGGGGCGCTACCGCGGCGCGACCAACAGCGCACGGTGTGCCCGTTGCGGCGCGCCAAGGCTGCTAGGGTAGAGCCCCATGCCCCCGAGCCGATCGCGGCCAATACGGACAGCTTGCCCGCGCTCGCCGGGGCAGTCGTGAAATCACTAGGCTCGGGCATAAGGCAACAATCGAGCGCGCTGTCAGCCGCAGGCAGCCAGCTTTGCTGCTGCGCCGTTGGGCGCGCTGGCCCCTACCATAACCCATTTCCAGCTATCGCAATCCGCCGCCCATGGCCGCCGAGCGCAATCCCACTCCCACGGTCGATACCATCATCGAGCTGCTAGATCGCGCGCATCGGCCCATCGTTCTGGTCGAGCGCCGCAACCCGCCCCAGGGGTGGGCCCTACCGGGCGGTTTTATCGATCGCGGCGAGTCGGCCGAGGCAGCCGCCTGGCGCGAAGCCTACGAGGAAACCGGCTTGCGCATCGAGCTGCTGGGGCAGCTCGGGGTTTATTCGCACCCCGAGCGCGATCCGCGCCGGCATACCCTGAGCGTGGTTTTTATAGCCACTGCCCGCGGCACCCCCCAAGCCGCCGATGATGCCCGGCGCACCCAGGCATTTGCACCGTGGGAGCTGCCCGCCCGGCTGTGCTTCGACCACGACCGCATCCTGCACCACTACTGGCACTACCGCCACTACGGCATTCGGCCGCTGCTGACCGGCTCGCCCTAGCGCGGGCAGGGGGGACAAGCAGGTTAAAAAGTATTGCAATTTTGACGTCATACTGGCAAGCTGGCTTGACGGCCTAGCAAGGCCTAGCTAACTTAGGAGCGTACCCGGGGAATCCCCCAATGAGTGAGATGCCGGACAAGCAGAAAGTCACTTTATACCTGCCGCCGGGGCTGCACCGCCAGCTCAAGATCCGGGCGGCCGTCGAGGCAGAGTCCATGTCGGCCATGGTCGAGCGCGCGATTGCCTTCTACCTCAACCACCCCGACTGGGTCGAGGAGCAGGCAGCCACCCAGGACAATACCTACCAGGTCCACGATTGCCCCGAGTGCAACAACTCGCTCGTTATCAAAGAGGGCGAGGCAATCTCGCTCAAGCACCAACCCACGGTCGTCTCGGACAGCCTGGCCGCCGACAGCGTCCCCAAGGCCGTTGCGTCGCACTCCGACTCGCCCGGCGAAGGGGAGCACGAGGAACTGGTGCCCTGCTGAGCCGTACCACCCTGCACAGCCCGATCCGCCATGCTCGAGGAACTGCAAAACCTCATCCAAGCCCAATACCCGCTCATCTACCTCGTTACGCCCGAGGAAGAGCGGGCCGAGCAGGCGATCGAGGCTATTGCTGACGGCGACGCGCAGCAGCGGCGCATCTACGTTTGGACGGTGACCCGCGGCATGATCGAGCGCGGCCAACAGCGCAGCGCCAGCCAGCACAACACGGTCTCGCCCGAGGCAGCCATCGAGTGGACCGTACGGCAGCAGGAAGCGGGGATCTACATCTTTAAGGACCTGCATCCGTTCATTGATTCGCCGGCCACCACCCGCTGGCTGCGCGACGCCATCGCCAGCTTCAAAGGGACGAACAAATGCATCGTGCTGATGTCGCCGGTGCAGCAAATCCCGGTGGAGCTGGAAAAAGAAGCGGTCGTGCTCGACTACCCGCTGCCCAATCTGAGCGAGCTCAATCAGGTTCTGTCGCGCCAGCTCGAGGCCACCCAGTCGCCCTCGCCCAGCACGGAAGTGCGCGAGAAGCTGCTCAAAGCAGCCCTGGGCCTCACCCTAGATGAGGCAGAGAAAGTGTTCCGCAAGGCCTACGTGCAAGCGGGCCAGTTCACCGCCGACGAGGTCGATGTCATCCACTCGGAGAAGAAGCAGCTCATCCGCCGCAGCGGCATTCTGGAGTACATCGAAGAAGACAACAGTATTGACGCGGTTGGCGGCATTGAGGAGCTCAAGCGCTGGTTGCAGCAGCGCGCCGATGCCTTTAGCGAGCGCGCCCGCGAGTACGGCCTGCCGCAGCCCCAAGGCATGCTGATTCTGGGCGTGCCCGGATGCGGCAAGTCGCTCATTGCCAAAACCACCGCTCGCCTCTGGGGGCTGCCGCTGCTGCGCATGGACATGGGCCGCGTCTACGATGGCTCCATGGTGGGGCGCTCGGAGGCCAACCTGCGCAATGCTCTGCGCACGGCCGAATCGCTCTCGCCGGTGGTGCTGTTTATCGACGAGCTGGACAAGGCCTTTTCCGGCGGATCCGGCTCGGCCGACTCCGATGGCGGAACCTCCGGCCGGATTTTTGGCTCGTTTTTGACCTGGATGCAGGAGAAAACCTCGCCGGTATTCGTGATGGCCACGGCCAATCGGGTCGAGCGCTTGCCGGGCGAGTTCCTGCGCAAGGGTCGCTTTGACGAGATCTTCTTTGTGGATCTGCCCGGCGCCGAAGAGCGCCAGCAGATCCTGCGCATTCACTTGCAGAAACGCCGCTCCGACATCTCGCGCTTCGATCTGGAGCAGCTGGCCAACGTTTCTGAAGGCTTTTCCGGGGCAGAGCTCGAACAGGTGATCGTGGCTGCCATGTACGAAGCGTTCGCCCAAGACCGGGAGTTTACGCAGCTGGATGTCATCGCTGCAATCAAGTCCACGCTGCCGCTCTCGCAAACCATGACCGAGCAGGTAACGGCGTTGCGAGAGTGGGCGCGCCAGCGCGCCCGGCCTGCCTCGGCCTCCGTCGCCGAATACCAGCGACTGGAGTTCTAACAAGCTTTCTCCTGCCCTATCAGGAGAAACGGCTAGCCTCAACTAGCCGACCCAACCCAACCCCGTTTTGCAAGCAACGGATAGGAGGAAAACCAGTGTCGCATTTTAGTACGCTGCGAACCAAAATCACCGATGCCGAGACCCTGAAGGCCTCCCTGCAGGATCTGGGCATGACCGTTAAAGACAATGCGGACGTGCGCGGCTACAACGGCCAGCGCGTTCGCGCCGATGTCGTCGCCGAGCTGGAAGGCGAGTACGATCTGGGCTGGTCGCAAAACAGCGACGGTACCTACGATCTGATCGCCGACCTGTGGGGCGTTGCCAAAAAGCACAACCAGACTGAGCTCATCAACGCCATCAACCAGAAGTACGCCGTCAACAAGACCCTCTCTGAGGTCAACCAGCGCGGTCTCGAGAGCGCCAACGTCAACGTTGTCGTGCAAGACCGCTAGCGGCTGACTTCAGGCGCGCTACCCAGCGCGCTTGCGGGGCGCCCCAAAAACCCTCCCCAGTGCCTGGGGAGGGTTTCGTGTGGCTTGGCGCAGCTCAGACCACCGCCATGCTGGGCTGGGGCCAGCGCTCCACGGCCCGGCCGATGGGAACCAACTCGCGGACGAGGCTATCGAAGCGCTCGGGCGTCAGCGACTGGGCGCCGTCCGACCAGGCCTTGGGTGGATTGGGATGGACCTCGGTCATGAGCGCGTCCGTTCCGGCCGCGATCGCCGCTTTGGCCATGGGCGGTACGAAATCCGAGTTGCCCGTGCCGTGGCTGGGGTCGATGGTAATGGGCAGGTGCGTCAGCGATCGCAGCACCGGAATGGCAGAGAGATCGAGGGTGTTGCGCGTGTAGCGCCGATCGAAGGTACGGATGCCGCGCTCGCAGAGGATGACGTTGGGATTGCCGGCAGCCAGCACGTACTCGGCCGCCATGAGCCACTCCTCAATCGTGCCCGACATGCCGCGCTTGAGCAGGACGGGGCGCGGTTGCGCGCCCACTTTTTTCAGCAGCGAGAAGTTCTGCATGTTGCGCGCGCCGATTTGGACCACATCGGCCACCTCGGCGACCTTATCCACATCGGCAGTATCCATGACCTCGGTGATGATGCCCAAGCCGCTGGCCTCGCGCGCCGCTGCTAGCAGCGGCAGCGCGCTCTCGCCGTGGCCTTGAAACGAATAGGGCGAGGTCCGCGGCTTGTAAGCGCCCCCGCGCAGAAACTGAGCACCCGAGTCCCGGACGCGCCGGGCGGTATCGACGATGGTTTCTTCGTTTTCGACCGAGCAAGGACCGGCAATGAGCGCTACCGGATGCTGCTCGCCGATGGTGACGGTACCGTTGGGCGTTGGCACCTGGACTTCGCTGGGTTGCCCGTGCCGAAACTCGCGACTCGCGCGCTTGAAGGGCTGCTCGACGCGCAGAACGTCCTCGATCCAGGGGCTAATTTGCTGCAGCTGGTACGGATCGAGCGACGCTGTATCGCCCACCAACCCCAGGACCGTCTTGTGGTCGCCGACAATGGTCTCGGGGGTGAGCCCGCGCTCCCGCAAGTCGTCGCTAATGCGGCTGACTTCCTCCTCGGGGGCACCGACTTTCAGCACTACAATCATGGCAAACCCTTCCTAAACTGCCGTTCGCACTAGCGCGCAAATCCCGTAACTTATCATAACCGGCAGCCCGCGGTTCCGAGGCGATCGCGCAACCGAACGTTACGACCGATCGGCCTGTTGGCGCTCGCGGCGCGCTGCACGCCAAGCCTGGGCCAATCGGGCCGCATTGGCGCGGAACTCCGACCAGCCCAACAAGCTGCCGGGGGCGTTCTCCTCCCAGGAGGTGGAGATAATGCCGTAACTCAAGCCCAAAACCCCCATACCAAACAAGCCCATGCTGACCAACACGGCTGCCGTATGGGGCAACTCCAGGGTGGTGTAGTTGGCAATGCCGTAGAAGGCAAACAGGCTGACAAGGCCCAAAACCGTCGGGATGCCGCAGAACGCGAGCATGCGGCGCACCATGCGGCGGGTGACGGCCTTGGGCGTCGCCGAGAGATCGGCCTCGGCGCGGCTGGCCGCTCGAATGGCGTTGCCGGTCGCAGCGGCACTGGGCTCGGTTGAGGTTTCGGCGTTGCGCTTGCGGCTCGGTTCGAAGGGAAGTCGTTCGCGATCGGCAGGCATGGGAGGGCACCAGAGGACAGCGACAGTCGCTAGCGGCGGATGCCAAGGCGCTGGATCAAAGCGCGATAGCGTTCGGGGTTTTCGCGATAGAGGTAGTTCAGCAAGCTGCGCCGGCGCCCGATCATTTTGAGCAGGCCGCGCCGGGAAGCGTGATCCTTGTGGTTGGCCTGCAAGTGCTCGGTTAGGCGCGTAATGCGTTCGGTCAAAATGGCAATTTGGACGTCTGGCGATCCGGTATCGGTATCGTGGACTTGATACGAATCAATTATCTGTTGCTTCTCGGGGTGGGTCAGGCTCATAAGTTGGCGTTCGCGTTACGGCCTAGCGGAATGCAATCCTAGCACCTACCGTCAGCGCCGAATGGCAAGCGCCCTAGCGGCGCCGATCCAGCCACTGCTGCAGGATGATGGCCGCCGCCTGGCAATCGATGCGGGCTTTGTCCGCCCGCGATCGCGGTTGGGCGGCCATGTTGAGCTGCTCGCGCGCCTCTAGCGAGCTCAGGCGCTCGTCGACGTAATCCAACGGCATCTCCAGGGTCTTGGCGAGGCGTTGCGCGAACTGCTGCACCTGCCGCGCTTGCTCGCCCAGAGTGCCGTCCATGCAGTAGGGCAGGCCCACCACCAGAACGCGCGCCCTGCGCTCGGCAACCCACGCTTGCAGCCGTTCCCGATCCTGAGGAAAAGACTGCCGCTCGATGGTGGTCAGGCCGGTGGCGATCAGCCCCATGCCGTCGCAGCCGGCAACGCCCAACCGCCGCTTGCCCACATCCAATCCCAGGGCCGATACGCGCTCGGGCATGGCCTTACCGCGGGGGCAAGCTGTCCGCCGGTTGCGCCGCAATGGCAGCCAGCTCCCGCTCGGTGGGGCGTTTGCGATTCGCGCCCACCATGCGGCCGGGAACGGGCGTGCCGCCCCCGGGCTGCAGTCCTTGCAACACCTCCGACAGTTGCAGGCGCGCCAGCGAGTTGGCCTTGGCTTCCCGCAACTTGTGCCACACCGAGCGCGACATCAGCAGCGTCTGCTCGGTTTGCTGCGCGCCGATTTGCGCCAGGTACGCCTCGCGCTCGGGTTGGTAGTCGGCCGAGCGCAATTGCAGCACCTGCGCCGGCCGGGCGGCGCGCGCCATGTAGGCCAACAGCTCGGGGTAGAGCCAGGTGTAAGCCGGATGGACGGTCAGATCGGCAGCTTGCTCGCCGTCGCGCGCCACCTGCAGTTGTAGGTAACCGATGGCAGCTTTGCGCTGCGGCTCGAAGACATAGCCTTGGAGGCGGTGGCTGGCGTGCCACCACTGCTGCAACTGTTGGGCGGCCGCTTCCCAGGGGCCGGTTTTGAAATCCCGGACGTGGCGATCGAAGGCTTGCCGCAGCAGCGGCGGCATGGCTGCGGTATCGAGCTGGTAGAGCAGTTGCGCGTCCACGTTGTTGACCGGCAGCAGGTTAGGGAGCTGCGGCTCGCGCTGGGCGAGCTGGGCCAGCGACTGGGGCGGAATGGCCCAATCGGTCATTTGGGCCAGCGGCTGAAAGCCGTTTTGCCGGTACAGGGCCAGGGTGTCGCGATCGCTGATGTTGACCTCAAGCAGCCAGGTACGCGCTTCCCCAATCGCTTCCAAGCAGTGTCGGATGAGCTGGCTGCCGACGGTCTGGCGGGAGGCTGCAGCATCCGCCAGCAGGCAGTCAATTTGCCAGGTGCTGCGCGCTTTGTTCGCAGGCGAGACCTTGATAAAGCCCGCGATTTGCCCGGCGCGCTCCGCTACATAGGCGCGCCAGTCGCGCTGGGCTGCAGGGGGCAGCCAACGCAAAACGGGCAACACCCTCAGCCAACGCTGCTTTTGCCGCAACCAAGGCTCGGGCGTAGCGCGGCCATCGCCCCCTTCAGCACTGACGGCCCGGTCCAATAGGGCCTCAATGGCTCCCAAGTCCCGGTACTGCACGGGACGGATCGCCGTTGGGGGGTCCTCAAAGCGGGAGACAGCCATAGAGATGCAGCTCGGCGAGGGTGCGGCGCAGCTACCTTTATCCTAACGGCTTCCAGCGGTTCCAAGGGGCCATGTGGCGGGGAGCAGCCGTGCTAGCTTAGTCCCGGCAATGGCGCGGGGCAGTTACGATCGCCGCAACTGGCTAAGGGACTACCGGTAGCTGTCCCTTGATGTAAAGATACATTAAACTACACGTCCCAGTGGGGACCCGCTTGCGGGTTGGGAGGACGCATCGCACATGGCACGATTGTTGCTTTGGGAACGCCTGCTATTGGGCGGTCACTTGTTTTTGTTGGCTTTCGGCTTGGCGGGGTTGTTGTGGGTGCTTCCCCAGCCCCAAATCGTCGCTAGCTTGCCCGCTTGGGCTCAGGTGGCATTCGATTGGTCGATGGCGGGCGGCGGCGCTGCCTACATGGTTCTGGGGGCGGCAGCCGTATTGCTCTATACCTGGCGCCAGTTAGGCGCCTGGCACGCGCTGACGTTTCTGCTGGCGGCCAGTGCCATCTCGCTGGGCAGCGAGCTCTGGGGAACGAGTTCGGGCCTGCCGTTCGGCGAGTACCGCTACCTCAGCGGCCTGGGCTACAAAATTGCCGGCTTGGTGCCGTTTACCATCCCGCTGTCTTGGTTCTACCTGGGCTTGGTTAGCTATGTCCTGGGACGCGCTGCCCTCGAGCGCGGGAACCTGCCGCGCTGGGGCCAGCGCGCTGGCGCGATCGCCATCGGCGCGTCGCTGCTAACGGGTTGGGACTTGGTGCTGGATCCCGCCATGACCCAAGCCACCGTCCCGTTTTGGGTCTGGGAGCAGCCCGGTGCCCTGTTCGGCATGCCCTATCAGAATTTGCTGGGCTGGTGGCTGACTGGGGCTGCTTTTATGCTTGTTGCCAGCCTGCTGTGGCAGCGCCGCCCCACGGGCATGCCGCGCAAGCCGGGCTTACCGTTGGTCGTCTACATCAGCAACCTGGCCTTTGGCGCCGTGCTGAGCTTAGCTGCTGGCCTTTGGGTTCCGGTGGTGCTGGCCGCCGTCCTGGCAATCCTGCCAGCTGGGGCACTGTACGCGATCGCGGCGCGCGCTCCCGAGCGCCATTCCATCGGCTCGCAAGGGGGGCTCCAGAGCGGCCCAGAAACGCCAGCCCAAGCCCTCTCCGAATAGCGCGCCATGCTTGCTGTGGCGAGCGAGGCCGTCGCGGGAGCAGCCGCCTGGGGGCTGCTGCTGCTGCAGTTGCCGGCAGCGGCCATCCTGCTGTCTCGATTGCTAGCTGGCGTGCGGCGGGCGCCTCCCATTGCCCCAGTAACGGCTGCCTCCGCCCTCAGCGGGGCTGCCAGCGCAATCGTGCCGACGCGCAACGAGGCCCAGCGCCTGCCGCCTTGCCTGCAGGGCCTGAGCCGCCAGGGACCTGAGCTGCGCGAGGCCATCGTCGTCGACAGTCACTCGCAAGATGGCACGCCCGAGCTCGTGCGGGCGGCGCAGTCGCGCGATCCGCGCTTGCAGCTGGTTGACGAGGGGCAGCTCCCAATCGGCTGGATCGGCCGACCGTGGGCCCTGCAGGTGGGTTTTGGGGCTAGCTCGCCCCATAGCGACTGGATCGTGGGCATCGATGCCGACACGCAACCGCAACCCGGCGCCATTGCCGGCGCCATCGCCACCGCGCAAGCCTACGACTGCGACGTGCTCTCGCTCTCGCCGCGCTTTATCTTACAAACGCCAGGCGAGTGGTGGTTGCAACCGGCCCTGCTGGTCGCGCTGCTCTACCGCTGCGATTTGGACGGCCGGCCACCGCAGCGCCCGGAGCGCGCCATGGCCAACGGCCAGTGCTTGCTTGCCCGCCGGTCGGTGCTGGCGCAGTTGGGGGGCTACAGCAGTGCCGCTGCCTCATTTTGCGATGATGTCACCCTCGCGCGCAACGCCGCCGCGCGCGGCTTCCGGGTGGGATTTTTCGATGGCCGCCGCGTCCTCAAAGTCCGCATGTACGAGGGCGCCCGCGAAACGTGGCATGAGTGGGGGCGTTCGCTGGACCTCCAGGACGCCTGCTCGCGCGCTCAACTCTGGGCGGATGTGGGGCTGTTGCTGGGGGTGCAGGGCCTGCCGCTACCGGTGATGGTGCTGGTGCTGACCGCCGTGGCGGTTGGGCTGGCCCCGCTGCCAGTGCTGGCCGTTGCCGGTCTCAACGGCGGGCTGCTGGCGGTCCGCTTGGGGCTGCTGGCCGCAATCGCGCCTTGCTACGAGTGGGCAACGGGCGGCCGCTGGCCGGGGTGGCCGTTTTGGCTCTCGCCGCTGGCCGATCCGCTGGCCGTGCTGCGCGTGGGCCTATCGGCCGCGACGCGGCCCACCCAATGGCGCGGCCGCATTTATTCCGCCCCTTGAGGCTGGGCCAGGGGCGGCGGTTGGCCCAGGGCAAAGCCGCGCGCGATGCGATCGCAGCGCTCGTTGCCTGGGGCGCCGCTGTGACTGCGGACGTGGCGCCAGCGCACCAGCGGCGAGTTGAGCCCGTCGAGGCGCTGCCACAGGTCGCTGTTGCGGACGGGGCTGCCGCGCGCCGTTTTCCACTGGTTGCGCTTCCAGCCGGCCAACCACTGGGTGATGCCTTTGTAGACGTACTCGCTGTCGGTGTAGAGCGGCACGGGCTCAGCCGGCGGGGAGGCGGCGAGCAACTGCAGGGCTGCCTCGGCCGCTTGCATCTCCATGCGGTTGTTGGTGGTGTTGGCCTCGGCACCGCCGAGCTCGTAGACCGTACCGTCGCTAAAGTAAACCACCACGCCCCATCCGCCCGGACCGGGATTGCCCGAGCAGGCGCCATCGGTGTAGATGCTCGCGATGGGCTTGGGCGGCATAGCGGCATGGGTCATAGGACGCTGCTAGGGTGAGAGCACATTGCTCATCTGCCCCTTTAGGGTAGCGGTCTGCCGCTGGGCAGCGCGCGGCCCATGGCTTACCAGCCGCTCCACCACAAGTACCGGCCCCAACAGTTCGGCGATCTGGTGGGGCAAGCGGCGATCGCGGCCACGCTGAGCCGGGCCGTCGAAACCCAGCGCATCGCACCTGCCTACCTGTTTGCCGGCCCGCACGGCACGGGCAAAACCTCCTCAGCCCGCATCCTGGCCAAATCGCTCAACTGCCAAGCGAGCGAGGCCCCTACCCCCCATCCCTGCGGGCAATGCCAGTCCTGCCAGGCCGTCGCGCGCGATGCCTCGCTCGATGTCGTCGAGATTGACGCCGCCAGCAACACCGGCGTCGACAGCATCCGCGAGACGATCGAGCAGGCCCAATTTGCCCCCGTAGGGGGGCGCTACAAGCTCTACATTATCGACGAAGTCCAAATGCTGAGCGTGGCGGCCTTCAACGCGCTGCTCAAAACGCTGGAGGAGCCGCCCGCGCACGTCACCTTCATCCTGGCGACCACCGATCCGCAGCGGGTCCTGCCAACCGTCGTCTCGCGCTGCCAGCGCTTTGACTTTCGCCGCATCCCCGATGCAGCCATGGTCGAGCACTTGGGCGCGATCGCGCAGCAGGAAGGCATCGACATTCGCGAGGGCGGGCTCGAAGCCATCGCCCAGCTCGCCCGAGGGGGGGTGCGCGATGCCGAAAGCCTGCTGGATCAGGTGAGCTTGCTGAGCGGTCCCATCGAACGCGAGCAAGTTTGGGAGCTGGTCGGTGCCATTCCGGAAGCAGAACTGCTGGCGTTGCTGCGCGCGCTGCGAAGCGGCGATGCGGCAGCTGCACTCCAACAGTGCCGCACCCTGACCGATCGCGGCCGCGAACCGGCGATCGCGCTGCAGAGTTTGGCCGGCCTGCTGCGCGATTTGCTGGCGGCCAAGGCGGCCCCGGATCGACCCGAGCTCGCTGGGGTGACTGACTCAAGCTGGCAGGCGCTGTGCCAAGAGGCCCAGTTTTGGTCCATGGCGGCCATCCTGGAGGGGCAGCAGCACCTGCAGCGCTACCAGGGGCAGGTCAAAAACGCGACGCAGCCGCAGCTGTGGCTGGAAGTGACGGTTTTGAGCCTGCTATCGGGCGATTCTGAGGGGACGCAACCAGCCGTGCCTTCCGGTGATCGCGCAGAGAGCCTGCCATCGGATCGACCGAACGCAACCGCCCCATCACCAGCCCCGGCCGTCGATGCGCCGGCACTGCAACCCACCGAAGCCAGTGCCACTGTGCCGGCCCCATCGGCTGTCGCTGAGGCCGATGCGCCTGAGGCAACTCCCGAGGCAGACAGTGCTCCCGCTAGCGCTGCGGCAACCACCGCACCCGAGCCCGAGTCTCCCTCGGCGACCCAGGAATCGGATGCAGTTCCTGCCGCTCCATCGCCGCCCAACAGCGACGCCGAGTTGCAGCAGCTGTGGCAGCAGGTTCTCGAGCACCTGCAGCCGCACGCGACGCAGGCCCTGGTCAAACAACACTGCAAGCTCCTGCACTGCGATGGGCAAAGCGCCCGAGTGGGGGTGCGCAATCAAAACCTGCTCAAGATGGCGCAGGGCAAAAAGCGCAACCTCGAGGAGGCTTTTGCAGCCGTCTGGCCGGATGGCGTTAGCCTCTCGTTCGAGGTGGCAGCGCTCGAGCACCCGAGCGAATCCGCGCAATCCCAGGCTAAGCCCTCAGCTGAGGCTGGGCCCACGCAGGTTGCGCCGGTCGCCACCGCTGCCCCCGCTACCGACACCGAGCGCAAATCCTCCCCGAGCGAGGCGCCTAGCGCCGCTAGCGAGCCGACTGAAACTGCCGATGCTGCCGAGCCAGCTGATGCGCTAGAACAGGCAACCCAAACGCTGGCCGATTTTTTCCAAGGGGAGGTCGTGGCGCTGGAAGCGCCGCCACCGGCCGCCGACTGGGAGCAAGCGGACGGCCCCGACACCAGCCCTCAGCCGCCCTCGGACTCAGAGCAGGCAACCGACTCGGAAGTCCCGTTTTGAGCGGGCCCTTGATGGGGCATTTTGATCCAGTTGAGGCGCTTGGGTTGAACGGCCATGCGGGCAGTAACAGCTGCCATGACGGGCACCCAGTGCAGCATGTAGGCGTTGCCCCACAGGATGGTGGCCCAATCGGCCAGCGGCGTGGGCTTGGCCCCGGCAGGTTGGCTGCGGCGCAACCCGGCCGCGGTCGCCCAAACCGATACCCCGACCAGCAGCAGCGTCAGGGGGGCCAGCAGGGGCTGGCGCTGCTGCAGCAGCGCTGCGAGCAAATCTGGCACGGCGGCCATGGGCAGCAAGTACTGCACGACCAAAAACGCGAGCAGGTCGAGGCGTTTGGTTGCGCCCAACTGCGGGGACCGAACCAGGGACTGCCAGTAGTCGAGAAAGCGCTGGTAGCCGCCCTCCGCCCAGCGATTGCGCTGGTGCCAAAGCGAGCGCAGCGCCGTAACTCCTTCCTCGGTAACAGCCGGGTCGTTCAAAAACCGGACGTTCCAGCGGTTCAGATGCAGCTGCAGCGATAGGTCCAAATCGTCGGTGAGGGTGCTTTCGTTCCAGCCGCCGCACTGGGCCAGCGCGCGGCGCTTAACGAACTGACCGTTGCCTCGCAGCTCGCCGATCCCGCTTGCAGCAGTCCGCTGCTGTTGAAAATAGCTATCCAGCGCCATCTCGGCGGCTTGCGCGCGCGTCCAGCCATTGCAGGTGGCATTGACGATCGCCTTGCGCACTTGGACGGCGCCCGTTTGCGGGGCCTCAAACTGCGGCACGACCCAGCGCAGCAGCTCGGGGGAGACGCGGGCATCCGCATCAAAGACCGCAACGATCTCGCCGCGCGCGCGACCCAACGCCTGGTTGAGCGCTCCCGATTTGCCGCCCTGGGCGCCAATGGGCCGGTGCAGCACCTGGAGCTGCGCGCGCTCGTCAGCCATCGCATCCAGCAGCGCTCCCGTGCCGTCCGTGCTGCCATCATCGATGGCCCAAACCTCGTAGCGATGGGCCGGATAGTCCAAATCGCACAGCTGCTCGAGCGTGCCGCCAATCGCGGCAGCTTCGTTGCGCGCGGCGACCAAAATCGAGACGAACGGGGCGCTGGCATCGTGGGGCAGCGGTGGGGCACTGGCTGGCGGCAGTGCCAGCACCAAGCGCACCAAGTAGGCGGCCAGCGCAGCCGTTGCGCCCCAAATGAGCCACGCTCCCCAGGCAACCCAATGGAGCCCGAGCGTTACGCTCCAGACGATCATTAAAACTAGAGCCGCTTTGCGCCGGCGGCCGCCGGCCTCTACCGCTGCTTTCCCTGGCTGGATGGCTGCCTCGCTTGCGCTTGGGGCCCCATCGGTTAAGTGCGGACCGATGGGATCGAGCTCCTGGGAAGGCTCGTTCTCTGGCATAAGTTGGGGAACTGCTAGCTACAAGCGTGGCAATGCCGCAGCTAGCAAGCGGCAGCTTCCGGACGACAGCGAAAAATTATAATTTAGGACACCGCTGGCAGGGAGCAATGCCCCAGCCACTAGCAGGCGCGCTGCAGGGCAGCTTGATGCTATTTTAGCTTCGCCTGGCTCTAGCCTCGGCTTCGGCAACCTAGCGACGGTCAGCGCAACCATGGCAACCGACTGGCTACTGGCGCTCGGCCTTGCCCTGGGCTCGGTCCTCTGGGTCGAGATCGGGCGGGATCTTTACCACCTAACGGCCCATCACTGGCCGCTGCTGTACCGCATGCACGCCATCCACCATCGGGCCTTTAGACCGGATTTGACCGCCGTGAGCGAGCGCCTCTACCGGCGGGCGCAGTGGATCGACGATGTCCCCGAGAGCGCGGTCATGCTGGGGCTGGGCCTGGCCCTGTGGGCGGGGCTGTACTGGGGAACCCCCGGTCCGCATTGGGCGGCTGCCGCAGGCGTGCTGTACGCCGCGACCTTTCTAATGGGAGCCATCGCGCGCGGTAGCGGCCTTGCAGGTGCGAGCGAGCTTACGGATCTGACCCACCAGCCGGGACCGTTTCGGCAGCGTCCGGCGCGCTGGTTGGTCAACCGGCCCTACCACTGGCGGCACCACTTTGACACCCCAAACGCCTATTACTGCAGCACGTTCGCGCTCGTTGACAAGCTGCTGGGGACTGCCCTGTCGCTGCGCGGCAAGCGCATCGCCGTGACGGGCGCTTCGGGGACGCTGGGGCGCGCGCTGCTAGCGCAGCTCTACCGGCAAGGCGCCAAGCCCATCGCGCTGACGGCCTCCGCCTCGCAAGTCACTGTCACGCTGGCAGGCGAATCCGTCCCTGTCGAAACCCTCAATTGGCAGGTGGGGTGCGAGTCGGAGCTGGCCGATCAACTGGCGCAAACCGACATTCTGGTGCTCAACCACGGCATCAATGTGCACGGCGATCGCAGCCCTGAGGCCATCCAGCAGTCCTATGAGGTCAACACCTTCTCCAGCTGGCGGCTGCTGGAGCTATTTCTGAGCACCGTACGCACCAATCGCGACGTGGCGCGCAAGGAAGTTTGGGTCAACACCTCGGAAGCGGAGGTCAGCCCGGCTTTTAGCCCCCTCTACGAGTTCAGCAAGCGCGCGCTCGGGCAGCTAGTAACACTGCGCCGCCTGGATGCGCCCTGCGTGGTTCGCAAGATTGCGCTGGGGCCCTTTCGCAGCAATCTCAATCCCATTGGGGTGATGTCAGCCGATTGGGTGGCACGCCAGATCGTGCGCCTGGCCCGGCGCGACATCCGCAACATTGTCGTATCCATCGTGCCGCTGACTTACCTGACCCTGCCGCTTAAGGAGTTTTGGGTCTCGAGCTATCTGCGCGCCTTCAGCCACGGCGGCGAGCGGCGCCAGGTTGCTCCCACAGGAACCAACGCTGGGGCTCCATCTCAGCCCTGATTGCAGCTGTCTGCCGGCGGCTGCCAGACGCGGACGACGCGGCCGGCGATGGGCTGACCGTACCAGGGGGTATTGGTTCCCATGGTGTGGAGCGTTTCCTGGGTCACCGACCAGTGCGCGTGCGGATCGAACAGCACCAGTTCGGCGGGCTCGCCAGCCGCTAACGAGGCCGGCGCCTGGTGCAAGCACCGGCGCGGGGCCGCGCTCAAGGCACGCCACAGATCCAGCGCCGACCACTGTCCCGAGGCGACAAACGCCTGCCAAAGCAGCGGCAGGGCCAGTTCCAATCCGATCGCGCCCGGCGGCGCCTCGGCAAAGGCGACCGTTTTTTCCTCGGCAGTATAGGCTGCGCGGTCGATGGCAATGGCATCGAGAGTGCCGCTGCGGACGCCCTCCACCAAAGCAGCCCGATCCTCGGGCGTACCCAACGGCGGATCGAGCCGCAGATTGGGATCGTAGGTGCCGGCCGCATCGGCCTCGAGCAGCAGATGCATCCAGGTTGCGCTCGCGGTCACCGGCAGGCCGCGGGCTTTGGCTTCGGCAATGAGTTCAACGCCGCGGGCCGTCGATATCCGCATGAGATGAACCGGTGTCCCCACCGCTGCCACCGTCTCGAGCAGGGCAGCCAAGGCTGCTGCTTCCGAGCACCCCGGATCGCCCGCCAAACCGGCACGCGCTGCGGCAATGCCTTCGCGCAGGACGCCATTGCTGCGCAGGGTGGCATCGGCAGCGCTTAGGGCAACGGGTTTGCCCAACGGCTGCACGTATTGCAGCAACCGGTGCACTAGGCCCAAATCGCCAATGGGACGAGCATCGCTAAAGCCAGTAACCCCGGCGCGGGCGAGCTCGCCCAGCTCGGCCATGCGCTCGCCTGCCCGCTGGTGGGTGAGGGCCCCCCAAAGGTGCACGGTGGGCGCTGGGGCAGGCGGATGGGCGGCCAAGCACTGCTGGAGGTGGGCCACACCAGCAGGCCCATCCAGCGGTGGGGCAGTATCGGGCAGGATGCCCAAGCGCGTAAAACCGCCCGCAACAGCTGCTGCCGCCAGCGAAGCCAGGGTTTCGCGCTGCTCGTTGCCCGGCTCGCCGCTGTGACTGTAGAGATCGCACAATCCTGGCGCTAGCACCAAGCCGCGGCAATCGCGCGCCACGGTTTCGGGGGGGACGCGCTCGGCCGCTGCGTCCAGGGCAGCCACCTCGCCTTGGGCGATCCAGACATCGGTAACGCGATTGGTGCCCGAGCTCGGTTCCACCACGCGCACTTGTTGCAGGAGCTCGCTGGCCATACTGCCTGCCGCTGCGCCAGCCAGGGCAATTATCGAGCAGTGCGCTCGCGCTTGCAAGCGGGTTAAGGCGGCTGGCACCAGCGCTGCAGGGCGCTCAGCACTCCTTCGGCGAGCAAGGCCAATGCGGCGATGGGAACGGCCCCCACCAGCAAAATGGCTTCGTCGTAGAGCGAGAATCCCAGCATCACAAACGATCCCAGGCCCCCCACGCCAATGAAGGCGGCTAGTGTGGCCGAGGCGATCGCTTCGATGGTGGCGGTTTTAACCCCGGCCAGCACCATGGGCAGCGCCAGCGGCAGCTCGATGCGCCAGAACCGCTGGCAGGGCGATAGGCCCATGCCGGCTGCCGCTTCCCGGACCTCGGCGCTGAGGTTGCGAAAGGCCGCGTCCGTGCTGGCCACAATCGGCGGTACGACCAGCAGCGTTAGGGCAACGGCCGCAGCCCGAAACGTCAGCCCCAGATAGGGCATGGCCAAAAACAGCACGGCCAGGCTGGGCAGCAAGCGCAAGCTGTAAGCTCCATTGACCAAAACCGCAGCTGCTAGGCGCGATCGCGCGCTCGCCAGGCCCAGCGGCAACCCGATCGCCAGGCCAATTGCGAGCGGAACCGCGACCAGGCGCAGGTGCTGCACCAGGGCAGCCAGCACGCGATCGGCGTGCGCCAGCGCGTACTGCCACGCTTCGAGCCAGATCCCCATCGCCGCTAGCGCCGCCGTCCGGGACGGCCCCAGAGTTGGCAGACTGAGGGTAAGGAGCTCAGGCAGCTACCGCACGACTGAAGCTGCTCGGACGGTCGTGCAGGAGGAGAAATCATGGCAGTCGATCGGCGCCACGGCGGGTCCCAATCCAGCCAGTCCTTCAACCAGTCGTTCAAAAAGAACGGGGGCTGGCTGCTGCTGCTCGTCAGCATTTTGCTACTGACCCTAACCCTGCTGGAGGAGCCATGGCGGCAAGCCAAGCAAGCACCCTACAGCCAGTTCCTGCAGCAGGTCAAATCCGGGCAAGTGGCTAGCGCCACCATCGGCCCCGATCGCATCCGCTACGAGCTCAACCCCAGCGCCATCGAGGGCGAGCGCGCCCCGCAGGCCCGCGTAACGCGGACGGTGCCCATGGACGACAACTTGCCCGAGCTGCTGGAGCAACACGATGTCGAATTCTCGGGGGCCCCGCAGGGCGGAAGCTACAGCTGGCTGCTGGGCGTGCTGAGCTGGCTGCTGCCACCGTTGCTGTTTTTGGGGTTGCTCTACGTTTTGGTCAACCGCTCGCAAGCCTCGGGTAGCGGCCCGGCCGCCCTAGCGGCGGGCAAAAGCAAAGCTCGCGTCTACTCGCAGGGCAAAACCGGCGTGCGCTTTGGCGATGTCGCCGGCGTTGATGAGGCCGTCGAAGAACTGCAAGAGGTCGTGGACTTTCTCCAGCATGCGGACAAGTACCGCCGCGTGGGCGCCAAGATCCCCAAAGGGGTGCTGCTGACAGGGCCGCCCGGAACCGGCAAAACGCTGTTGGCCAGAGCAGTTGCCGGTGAGGCCGATGTCCCTTTCTTTAGCATCTCGGGCTCCGAGTTCATCGAGATGTTTGTGGGCGTGGGCGCCTCGCGCGTGCGCGATCTGTTCGAGCAGGCCAAGCAGCAGGCCCCCTGCATTGTCTTTATCGACGAGCTGGACACGCTGGGCAAATCGCGCGGCGGCAACGGCACCATGACCGGCAGCGGAGGCAACGACGAGCAGGAGCAAACGCTCAACCAGCTCTTGAACGAAATGGATGGCTTCGATCCCAACAGCGGCGTCATCGTCCTGGCAGCCACGAACCGGCCCGAGGTGCTGGATCCGGCCCTGCAGCGGCCCGGCCGCTTCGATCGCCGCGTCCTGGTGGATCGGCCCGACAAACAGGGGCGCAAGGCCATTTTGAACGTGCACCTACCCAACGTCCGCCTGGCCGACGATGTCGATATCGATACCCTTTCCAGCCGCACTTCGGGCTTTGTGGGCGCCGATCTGGCCAATCTGGTCAACGAAGCCGCCCTGCTGGCAGCGCGCCAAAACCGCAACGCCGTCACCATGGCGGACTTTAGCGAGGCGATCGAGCGTGTGGTCGCCGGGCTGGAGAAAAAATCCCGCGTGCTCAACGAGCAAGAAAAAAACACCGTGGCCTATCACGAAGTCGGCCATGCCATGGTGGGCTCGCTCATGCCCGGGGCCGGCCAAGTGGAAAAGATCTCCATTGTCCCCCGCGGCATGGGGGCTTTGGGGTACACGCTGCAAATGCCAGAAGAGGATCGCTTCCTCATGGCCGAGGACGAGCTGCGCGGCCGCATTGCCATCATGCTGGCCGGGCGCTCGGCCGAGGAGCTGATCTTGGGCAAGGTCTCCACCGGGGCGACCGATGACATCCAAAAAGCCACAGACCTGGCCGAGCGTTGCGTCACGCTCTACGGCATGAGCGACGAACTGGGGCCGATTTCGTTTGAAAAACCGCAGCAGCAATTCCTGCCCGGTGCGAGCCCGCGCCGCGCGGTTGGGCCCCAAGTGACCGAGGCCATTGATCGCGAAGTCAAAGCGATCGTTGATGGCGCCCACCACATGGCGCTCAAAATCTTGCAGCAGAACCGCGAGCTGCTCTCCCAGACGGCGCAAATGCTGCTGCAGGAGGAAGTGCTGGAGTCCCATTCGCTGGCGCGCCAGCTCGAGCGCCTGAAAGCGCCCCCCGAGTTGGCTGACTGGTTGCGCACCGGCAAGCTCCCCCAGACCGAGCGCTTGCTCCAAGACGAACTCGTGGGCGATCTCAAAGCCGTGTGAGCGGCGCTTGCATTGACCCGTTTGTGGCCAGCGAAATTGCCAAGCGGCATCGCTCAGTAGTTGGTAGCAACGATCCTTGCAATCGCCAGAATTGGTTGCAGCCATCCGAACCTAAGAGTTCGGTTCTCCTTCTCCTAACCAGGCGGCCCAGTTTTCTAGACTAAAAGTAAAACCTGAAGGCGATTGCCGGATCGATAATCAAACCCAATCTGCTGTTGTTGTTGGGAAGCAGGAGGTGTTGCGCCATGGCCATCGTTCCCACTCGCAATCTCGCCAACCTACAGTCCCGGCAAGGCTGGTGGGATCCCGTCCGCGAAATTTCTTCCCTGCAACGGCAACTCAATCGCATGTTTGAGAATGTTACTCGCAACGTTAACGAGGGCGGCAGCCTCCTAGCGCCATCTGCCGAGCTGGAAGAAACAGATGGTGCCATCCACCTCAAGCTAGAGGTGCCCGGCATCAATCCCAACGACTTGGATGTCAAAGTTAGCGATCGCGCTGTTGCCATTAGCGGCGAGCGCAAGAGCGAATCTCAAAATGGCGACGGCGGCGCCAAGCGCAGCGAGCTGTACTACGGGCGGTTCGAGCGTGTCATTCCCATCGACGCCCAAATTCAAAGCGATCGAGTCGAGGCCAACTACAACAACGGCATCCTTCACCTGACGCTGCCCAAAGCCGAGAGCGATAAAAACGCTGTCCAAGTCAACGTCCAGCAGTCGTGAATTATGCATCCGGCTCCAGCCAGCGTCCCGCGGGCCCAACAAGGGTCTTGCTTGGCTGGTAACTACGCCACTAGGAGATAAGCAATGGCACTACTATCACGGCAAGAACTCGAGAGCCTCGCCCATCCGCGGCAGCATCCCTGCGTTTCCATTTACATGCCCGCGCATCCGGCAGGCCCCGATATCCGACAGGATCCCATTCGCTTTAAGAACTTGCTCAAACAGGCCCGGGAACGGCTAGTCGAAACGGGCTTTTCGGCGCAAGAGGCAGAGCAATACCTACAGCCGGCAGCCGAGCTCGACCGAAGCGAGTTTTGGCGCCACCAGCAAAACGGCCTGGTGGTTTTCGTGGCCGAGGGCTTCTTGCGCTACTACCGGGTTCCGCTCCCGCTACGAGAGTCCGTCATTGTCTCCAATGCGTTCCACCTCAAGCCCATCCTGCCGCTGCTGACTGACGATACGCGCCTCTACATTCTCGCCCTCAGCCAGAAACAAGTGCGCTTGCTGGAGGCAACCCGCGAGCGGGTCAACGAGATTGACCTCAGCAACGTTAGTGAAGTGCCGCAAAGCTTGGTCGATCTGCTCCAATATGAAGTCCCCGAGCGGCAAGTTGAGCACAGCAGTACGGGGTCTGCCAAGCAGCCGGGCCAGCAAGGGCAGTTTTACCACGGTCACGGCGAAAGCTGGCGGGATAAAAAAGACGAAATCCGGCGTTTTTGCGATCGCCTCGACAGCGGCCTGAACGATTTCTTTGAAAGCGACAGGGCGCCGCTCGTACTAGCAGGGGTCGACTCCACTGTCGCCATTTTCCGCGAGGCCACCAGCTACGCCAACATCATGGACGAGAGCATCTCGGGCAACGCTGATCGGGCGCATCCCACGGAGTTGCACGAGCGTGCCTGGTCGATTGTGGCCCCGCATCTGGCACAAGCGCGCGAGGTCGCTGCCGAGCGCTACCGAGAAATTGCGGCCCACCACCCCGAGCAGACGGCCAACGACATCCAAGCCATCGTTCGAGCCGCCCACGATGGGCGCATCGACACCCTGTTCGCCGCCAGCGGCTACCCGCTTTGGGGCCAACTCGATCCCAGCAATCGGGGGGTATCGCTGCACGATGACTCCCAGGCGGACGACGCCGATCTGAGCAACCTTGCCCTGCTCCACACGCTGCTCAACGGCGGCAACGCCTTCATTACCGACTACGACGCCGTTCCCAATGGGACAGTCGCGGCCATCCTGCGCTACTAGCAGCCGGAACGCATGCGCCCCAACGCCTGCCGGTGCTCGGGCCTCAATCACAGGAGGCGATAACCATGCCAAAATCCGCTTGTCCCTACTGCAGTAGCCCGCAACTACTGCGGCACATCCGCGACAACCGCATCTTTTGGTGGTGTGCTAACTGCCGCCGCGAGGTGCCTCGGTTGGGAGAGCATGTTCCCTCGAGGTAGCTGCATTGGCAGGGCGCACTGCCCTACCAGTTGCTAGCTTGAGGGGCGGCGTCCCGCTTCTTGGCCATGCCCGATCGCCGCCCCAACGCGCTGGGTCGCACCCTGGCTGCGCAAATGAGCATCCTGGGCAGCGTGCTTGCTGCCATGTGGTGCCTGGAACTTGCCGATCAGCTCCTGCTGCAAGGTTGGCTGGATCGCTTCGGCATCGTGCCGCGCAGCTGGCTGGGCCTGCGCGGCATCGTCCTAGCGCCTTTTTTGCATGGGAGCTTGGCCCACCTGGCAGCTAACACAGTACCGCTTGCAGTGTTGGGGTGGCTGGTCATGCTGCCGCGAACCAGCGACTTTTGGTTGGTCAGCGCTGCCGCTGCGCTGGTGGGTGGCGCCGGAACGTTGCTGCTGGGCGCGCCCCAGACCGTCCATTTGGGGGCTAGCACGCTCATCTTTGGCTATTTGGGATTTTTGCTGCTGCGCGGCTACTTCCAGCGCAATGCCCTCTCGATTGTGCTCTCGTTGGGCGTTGCAGCGCTCTACGGCAGCGCGCTGCTGGGCGTTCTGCCGCTCCAGCCTGGAGTATCCTGGCAAAGCCACCTATTTGGGTTCCTAGGCGGGGCCCTCACCGCCCGAGCCCGCACTTGAGGGATGCCGTCAAGCAAGGCGCGTATGGCCAAGCGCAAGTCGCAACGCAAATGGCCGCACCTGGTGGGCTCTAAGTGGACGGCCCGCCAGCCCAGGTGGGGATGGCGGCACTTCCACGCCATCAACTGTCAAAACCTCGGGAAGCGGGTCTTTGTCGAGCTGGTTGCAACTTGCGACGCCCAGACCCGATTTTGGGTTGCGGCGCGGCAACTGCAAGATCGTCAGCTTTGGCAGCCCGGATGGTGCCGCCTGAGCGAGCTGCCCGAGGCAACGGATGGGCGAGCGTGGGAACAGGACTAGCTGCTGATGGCAAACGGGCAATCCCGCCGCTTGGCCACGACCCTAGAAGCCATTTTGTACCTCAAAGGGCGGCCCTTGTCCCTAGCCGAGCTGGCCGCCCAGGCCGGTTGCGATCGCGAGGCTGCTGAAGCGGCCCTACTAGCGCTGATGGATGACTACGCCCACCGCGACAGTGCCCTGGAGGTGGTGGAGACCCCCTCTGGGTACAGCTTGCAACTGCGCGAGGCGTTTCAGGATCTGGTCCGGGCGCTCATCCCGGCCGAGCTGGGGGTGGGAACGTTGCGCACCCTCGCCGCGATCGCGCTCAAATCGCCCGTGCTGCAATCCGAGCTCATCGAGCTGCGCGGTAGCGGCGCCTACCAGCAGGTGCAGGAGCTAGTGAATGCAGGCTTTGTGCGCAAGCAGCGCCAGGCCGAGGGGCGTTCCTACTGGCTGAGCGTGACCGAGCGGTTCCACCAATACTTTGAAATCGACCCCGACTCGCAGGTTTTAACCCGTGCCGGCTGAGTGCCAGCGTGGGAGTAAAGGGTAATGCATATTAGGGTAGGGGGTAGAACAGGTCGCAGTTAAGACAGTTCGCATGGTATTTGACCCCAACTTCTTCAACACCGATTTCGGCAACCAGGAGACAGAAGGCGAGCAGAGCAACCAACTCCTGCAATACCTGCAGCAGCAAAACCCGGACTTGCTCGCCGAGGTGGCGAAATCGGCCAGCCCCGAGGTCAAGCAAATCGTCTCGCAAAACGTTCAGGGGCTGATGGGAACCCTGCCCTCAGAGAACTTCAGCGTTCAGGTCAGTACCGATCAGGACAACCTGTCGACGCTGCTCGCCTCCGCCATGATGACCGGTTACTTCCTGCGCCAGATGGAGCAGCGCATGGAGCTGGAGTCGCAGCTGAGCGACTCGGGCGACCTGGAGGCGGGCGAGCAGCCCCCGCAGCTCTAGCCTAGGCATGCCCCCGCCCGAGCGGCGGGGGTGGCTTGCATTTAGCTTGCCGGCTAGCCGCCTTCGGCAAAGCTGGCCATGACAATAGCCGACAGGAGCAAACCGGGGCTCAGCAGCAACACCAGTAGGAACAATTCGTTGGGCGTCATTCCTTCCCCTGCCAGTTGTGCGGCACTGCCTCAAACGTCGTACATGCGGCACTGGTCAGCGGACGGATTCCGCTCGCAATATTCTTCTAGCACCGTTTGCTGGCCTTGCGCCGCCCGCCGGTCTGCGATTGCGGCCAGGAGCTCCTCCACCGTGTCCCAGGCATAGGCGCTCTCGGCCGAGGTTTGGCCTTGCTCCTGCGAGACCTCGCGGGCCCAGGCCAGTGCCTCCTGTGCAACTTGATGGATGTAGGTGGGATCGGCTTTGCCGCTTTTGACGTCTTGGATTTTTTGCGGGTCGAACGATTGGGCCATGGTGGGTATTGCCTCGAGCTAGCTTAGGTGACCGACCGAGCCGCTTGAGCGCTCGGATCGGGGGTATTCTTCTATTTCTATTGTATCGGCGCGAGCGTCCCTGCCACCTGAGCGGCGAGCTGGCGGCTGCTGGCAGCAACTGTCGTATCGCCCGCTGCCAGCGTTAGCGGGTTGCCCTGCCAGTCAGCAATGTAGCCGCCTGCCTCCTGCACCACCGGCACCAGCGCGCAGAAATCGTAAGGGGCCAGATCCCGCTCGATGACCCAGTCGATTTGCCCCAGGGCTAGCAGGCCGTAAGCGTAGCAATCGCCTTCATAGCGCACCAAGCCAGCGCGCGATCGCAGCTGGGCCAACCTAGCCTGTTCGCGCTCGCTCAGCAGCTCGGGGAGGCTGCTAAAGCCCACCGTTTGGGCCAGGGGGCGCTCGGCCCGCACGCCAATGGTGCGACCGTTGAAAAAGCTGCCCCGGCCGGCAATGCCCAACCAGCGCTCTTGCAGGATGGGCTGGTCGATGGCGCCCACAACGGGTTGGCCGCGGTGCAGCAGCGCAATCAGCGTGCCGAACAGCGGCTGGCCGGCGATAAAAGCACGCGTGCCGTCGATGGGATCGAGCACCCAGACGAATTCGGCCTCGGGCGCGTGGCGGCCGTACTCCTCCCCCACAATGCCGTGGTGCGGGTAGCGCGCGGCGATCGCGGCGCGCAGCGCGGCCTCCACTTGCCGGTCCGCTTGGGTTACGGGCGTGCGGTCGGCTTTCTCGCTTGCAGCGGCTAGGTTGCGAAAGTAGCGCTGCAAAATGGGTCCAGCAGTGTCGGCTAGCTCGCCGGTAAACTGGGCCAGTTCATTGGCAGGGAGAATTGTCATGGCGGGACCTCGCGCCGGCTGGGTCCATGCTCGCGGCTGCCGGTCCGCCCGACAAGCCCCAGCCCAATGGCAAACTGAGGGCGGCAGCTTGTGAGCCGCGCCATGAGCGTTCCGCTGCAAACCCCGCACAGCGGCTTTCACTGGGACGGTAGCGCCCGGCGCTTTTTTGAGGGCTGGTACTACCGCGTCACCTTGCCCCAGCCGGGGCAGAGCTTTGCCTGGATGTATTCCATTGACGATCCGGGTGGCGGCCGGCCCCACAGCGGCGGCGCGGCGCAAGTACTGGGCCCCGAGGATGCCTATCTCTGCCGCCCCTTCCCCAGCCCCCGAAGCTTTTGGGCCGCGCGTGCCCGCTTGGCTTTGGGGCACTGGGGCCGGAGCGATTTGGCCCTGCCCGCCCGCGAGCTGGCGCCGGCAGATTTCGAGCGCCACGTTGCCGAAGGCTATCAGGCCACCGCCACCGCCCATCAGGGGACGCTTGCCGATCCGGGACGCGATCGCCACTGCCGCTGGTTCTACACCATCCGCCCCGTCTACGGCTGGGGTCACCCCAACCGCCCGCAGCAAGCCACGGCCGGGCTGCTATCCTTTTTGCCCATCTTCGAGCCCGGCTGGCAGATCCTGATGGCGCGCGGGCTGGCAACGGGCTGGATCGAGTGGCAGGGCCAGCGCTATGAGTTTTGCGATGCCCCTACTTACAGCGAGAAGAACTGGGGGCGTGCTTTCCCCGAGCAGTGGTTTTGGTTTCACTGCAACTGCATTGAGCGCAGCTCGGATTTGAGCCTGACTGCTGCCGGCGGCAACCGCCAGGTCCTGAGCTGGACCGAGGAAGCGGCCCTCATTGGCCTCCACTACGGCGGCACCTTCTACGAGTTTGTGCCCTGGAACGCGCAGTTGAGCTGGCAAATTGCCCCCTGGGGCCGCTGGCAGATGCAGGCGCGATCGCAGCATTACGAGATTGAGCTCACTGGAACCACCGAGCGCGCCGGCCGCGTCCTGCGCGCCCCCACCGAGGCCGGCCTGCAACCCTGCTGCCGGGACACGCTGCTGGGCGAGCTGGAACTGGTGCTGCGATCGCGCAGCGGCCGAGTACTGCTGCAGGCCCAGAGCGCTTGCTGCGGGCTGGAGGTGGGCGGCATCCCCTGGCAGCACGCGTGGCACTCGAGCTGTTAGTTCGACCCCTCTAGCCCAGCTCGTCAAAGATCTGGAACATGGGCAGATACATCGACAGCAAGATGACGCCCACCATGCCGGCAACCAGCACCATCATGATGGGATCGATGACGCTGGTGAGCGCTTTGACAGACTGCTCGACCTCGCTTTCGTAGAAATCGGCGACTTTCATCATCATGGCGTCCAGCTCGCCGGTTTCTTCCCCAATGGCGATCATTTGAATGGCCAGTCGGGGAAAGATGTTCTCGCGCTGCAGCGCCCGGTTGACCATACCCCCTGCTGGATCTCCTGCTTGGAGCGGGCCGTGGCGTTGGCAATAACCTGGTTGCCCGAGGTCTCGCCCACAATGTCCAGCGCCGTCAGGATGGGCACCCCCGAGCGGGTGAGCGTGCCGAAAACGCGCGAAAAGCGCGCGACCGCATTTTTGACGTTGAGCTCGCCCAACAGCGGCAGCTTGAGCATGAGGCGATCGATTTGCACGCGCCCGTTGGGGGTTTGGTAGTACTGCCGGAACGCCACCACCGTGGCGATGGCCGCCCCCAGCGGAAAGACGATCACCCAGCTGCGCAGCGTGACGCTAATGGCGAGCATGAGCTGGGTTAGCATGGGCAGCTCCACGCCCAAACCCTGGAAGATCTCGGCGAACATGGGAATTAAAAAGATCGTCATGCCGAAGAACACCAGGACGGCAAATACCCCCACTGTGACCGGGTAGGCCATGGCCGATTTGATTTGGCCTTGCAGCCGCGCCACTTCCTCCAGCAACCGCGCCAGCCGATCCAGCACCTCATCCAGGACGCCGCCCACCTCGCCGGCCTCGACCATGCTGATGTAGAGGCGATCGAAGCACGCCGGGTGCTTGCGCATGGCCTCCGAGAGGCTAGTGCCCTGCTGCACGTCGGCACTAATGGCGATCAGCGCTTTTTTGAGCTTGGGGTTGCTGGTTTCTTCGGCCAGCACGCTCAGGCATCGCACGATGCCCACCCCCGCATTCACCATGGCGGCGAACTGGCGCGAAAAGACTGCCTTGTCTTTGACCCCAACGGTGGCCAGGCGCTCTTGCAGCTGGCTCAGGTCCCAACTCGCCCCGCCGCCCGTGCGGCGGGCGCGCCCGATGGTGGGGTACTGGTTTTGCAGCGATTGGCGCGCTCGCTCGGCAGAATCCGCCCTGACGGTCTCGGTGCGGATGTTGCCGGCGTGATCGCGAACGCGGACTTCAAAGGTGGGCATGGCTCAAGGCGCTCCCGGCTGGCCGCGATAGCTCAGCGCCGGGCTGAGGCCGGTTGCGCCGCGCTGCCCTCGCCCGTCAGGCGCAGCAGCTCGTCCGGCTTGCTGCTGTTGGTTTGCGCCTCCTCCAGCGAGATGGCGCCGCTGTTGACGTGGCGGGCCAGCGACTGCTCCATGGTCTGCATGCCCAGTTTGAGCTCAGTTTGGATGGCGGAGTAAATCTGGGCCGTTTTGCCCTCGCGGATGAGGTTGGCGATCTCGGGAGTCACCACCATGATTTCTTGGGCCAAGGCGCGGCCGAATTCGTTGGGTCCCGGGTTTTGCTTGCGCGGCAGGCACTGGCTGAAGACGGCGTTGAGCGAGCCTGAGAGCTGGGCGCGGATTTGGGCCTGCTGCTCGGCAGGGAAGACATCCACCATGCGATCGACCGTGCCGGCCGCCGAGCTGGTGTGGAGCGTGCCCAAGACTAAGTGCCCGGTCTCGGCGGCCGAGACCGCCAGCGAGATTGTCTCCAAATCGCGCAGCTCGCCCACCAGGATAATGTCGGGATCCTCGTGCAGCGCAGCCCGGAGGGCGTTGCCAAAGCTTTGGGTGTCCTCGCCTTTCTGCCGCTGGTGGAACAGGCTTTGGCGGTTGGTGAACACGTACTCGATGGAGTCTTCCAACGTCAGGATGTGCTCGGCACGGTGGCGGTTGATGGCATCTAGGATGGCCGCGAGGGTGGTGGTTTTGCCCGAACCGGTCTGGCCGGTCACCAGCACCAGACCGCGCGGCTTGCTAGCCATCTCCCAGACAACCTCGGGCAGCCCCAACTGCTCGAAGCTGGGAATTTTAGACGATAGCGCCCGCAGCGTTGCCGCGTGGCAGCCGCGCTCCTTGTAAACGTTGACCCGAAAGCGGGCCAACCCCTTGACCCCGTAGGAGCAATCGAGCTCCCAGTGCTGCTCCAGCTGCTTGCGCTGGGCGTTGTTGAGCATGCTAAGAGCGCCTAACAAAACTGGTATAGATAGGGGTAGAGAGCTCCGATCTGTGCCATGGCTAATCTGTGCCATGGCTAAGCCGCTCGTGCCTGACGAACTCTGGGCCGAGATTGAACCGCTGCTGCCGCCCGAACCGCCCAAGCATCGGGGCGGTCGCCCCCGGATCTCCGACCGAGCCGCGCTCACGGGCATCATCTTCGTGCTCGCATCCCCTGGGAAATGCTGCCCCAGGAAATGGGCTGCGGCTCAGGCATGAGCTGCTGGCGTCGGCTGCAAGAGTGGCACCAAGCCGGCGTCTGGTCGCAGCTGATGCAACGGCTGCAGCAACGCCTCAGTGAC